>DBFBEA010000049.1:0-21742 GCA_048248475.1 Collinsella sp.
GCTCTCGCCCAGCAGCTTGAGACCGTCGAGGGCTTTATCGACCACGTGAGTGAGAACCGCGGCGTGGCCGCCTACCACGGCATCGAGGTCGAGCTCGCGGGTCCCAAAGCCGATCTGCTCGCAGCAATCCGCGAGGTAGGCGCCCTTATGCAGACCGCAGGCGTCAAGAACACCCAGGTCAACGAGTGGGTCTATCGCAGTCTGGCAGCACTAAACGATTCCGACGAAAAGGCAGCCGAGCAGCTCGCAGAAAGTCCCGTCATTAAGGCCGAGCTTTTGTAAATAGCAAATGCGGGTCCCTTGGTGCATCGTCGTCCAAGAGGCCCGCAAGCAGTTCGCGTCAACCGATAGCCGCGCCGCCGCGTTCGGCCAAAGCAAGAATCGGCATCATTTGACGAGGCGTCTTTGCTGCAAGATCGGCATGTTCGAGCAGCTTGCGATCGTTGGTCACCAAGTAATCGACCTGTGCGCGCTTGCATGCGGCGAGCACCAAGTTGTCCTCGAAATCGCGATGGAGCGTCAGATATTTGTCGGCTAGCCACAGATCGGATGCATCAGCGCCCACGGCCGTGGCGTTTTCGGTCATATTCCGAACGAACGCCAGCGCCGCATCGCCAATCGCGCGGGCAGACGCCTCGTCGAGCGCTCCCCCGCTGGCAAGAACGCTACGCTTCAGCTCGTGTTGGACAACGTACAGCACGTCCTTGGCGATATGCACCGGAAAGAACAGCAATGCCCCCGTCTCCGTCGCCTGCCCAATAAACGCACGCGCGGCAAGCGACTCGGCATGGTCGACGCAAAACGAATCAACCCATACGTTGGCGTCCACCATTATTTTGAGGGGAGCCCCGCTCACAGGATCATCCCCTTTTGGCGATAGCGCTCGTCCATGGCTTCGGAATAGATTGCGTCCCAATCGCGATCGTCGGATACGGGCGACGTAGCGATGCCCAAATCTGCATAAAGCCGGTCTGCCGCTGCCCACGACGCGGCGAACGGCGTATCGGACGCGACGGTCTGCTGCCGGTCGTCGACGGCCGCAAGCACTTCCTCGCACTGCCCGCCACCCTGCGCGACCTTGGCCACGACCTTTTTGATGAGCTCGGGTAGTGACCTGCCCGAAAGCTGCAACGCTTCCTCGGCACGGTTCTTGACCTGGCGATCCACGCGAACGTTCACCTGCGCCATGCCGCTAACAGCACCCACGTCGATCCCGCTCCCTTCAATTGCTATCCATGTTAGCAAAACTATATAGAGGAGCTAGCAAATGGTCAAATGCAAAAGGCCTGCGTCCGGACGACACCGATGCCGTCTGGGCGCAGGCCAGATAACGTGGGCGAACACGTCCGCTAGCGCAGGTAAGCCTTTGCGTTGCCCAGGCTGTAGGCGATCGTTGAGCTGTTGTGCAGCAGCGACGACGCCTGCGGAGTAATCATGCCGGTAATACCCAATGCCAACAGCGCCGAGTTGGTGAGCATCACCTTGGAATACGAACTCGTCAGACGGTCGATAAGCCCCTGACTCATGCGGCGCAGGCGCACGATCGCGGCGAGATCCGTATCGGTCAGGATGATATCGGCGACCTCCTTGGCGATGTCGCTTCCACCGCCCATTGCCAGCCCCACGTCGGCCAAACCGAGCGCCGGCGAATCGTTGACGCCGTCGCCCACCATGGCAACGTGGCGCCCCTCGCCCTTAATGCGCTCAACATACGCGTACTTGTCCTCGGGCAGCAGCTCGGCCTTAAACTCGTCGACACCTGCCTCGCGAGCAATGCGCTCGGCCGTGCGCTCCGAGTCGCCCGTGAGCATGACCACGTGCTTAACGCCCAACGCGTGCAGGTCGGCGATGGCCTCGCGAACCCCGGGCTTAAGCGGGTCCTCGATACCGAGCACGCCCACAACGGTGCCATCGACCGCCAGGTACAGCGGCGACAGCCCCTGCATCTGGGACTCAATGCGTTCCTTAATGTCGGACTCGAGCTGCGCGCCCTCGTCCTCAAATACAAAGTGTGCCGAGCCGATGATGGCGCGACGCCCTTCGATGGACGAAGCGATGCCGTGCGCCACGATGTACTCGACGGCGGCATGGCGCTCGCGGTGCTCGAGCCCGCGCTCGCGTGCCGCATTGACCACGGCGCGTGCCACCGGATGCGGGAAATGCTCCTCCAAGCAAGCGGAAAGGCGCAGGATCTCGTCCTCGCTCCAACCGTCGGTCGTGAGCACGCAAGCTAGGCGCGGCTGGGCCTCAGTCAGCGTGCCGGTCTTATCGAACACAATGGTATCGGTCTTGGCAAACGACTCAAAGTACTTCGCGCCCTTGACCATCACGCCCATCTTGGCAGCGTCGCTCATGGCAGTCATGACGGCGACGGAACCCGTGAGCTTGAGTGCGCACGAGTAGTCGACCATCAGCGCCGCCGAGGTCTTGATGAGGCTGCGGGTGGTAAGCGCAACCAGGCCCGCGAGCAGGAAGTTCCACGGGACGATCTTGTTGGCGAGGTCCTCCATATGCGACTGGCCCTCGGACTTGAGCGAGTCGGCCGTCTGCACGAGCGAGACGATCGAGCGGAGCTTGGTCTGAGCCGTGTTGGCGCGCACACGCACCAAGATGCTGCCGTCTTCCACGACAGTGCCGGCGAACACGTCGTCGCCCACACTGCGCTCGACGGCCAGCGGTTCGCCGGTCAGGGTCGCCTGGTTGACCATAGCGCTCCCCTGCTCGACCACGCCGTCGATGCAGATGGACATGCCGGTGCGCACGGCGACCAAATCGCCGGGCTCAAGCTCGGTGGCGGCAACGCTTACCTCGGTGTCACCGACGACCTTTTGCGCCTTGTCGGGCACATCGAGCAGCGAGTTGATGAGCTCGTTTTCGCTCATGGCGCGGGTGTAGTCCTCGAGCAGTTCGCCCACGTTGAGCAGGAACATCGTCTGGCCCGCGGTGTCGACGTCACGCTTGACGAACGAAATGCCAATGGCCGAAGCGTCGAGCACGGGAACGGTCAGGCGCGGCTGCGCCAGCTCATGAAGGGCAGCGCGCAAAAATGCCATGTAACCGGCCACGACAAAGATGGCACGCAGCGGCGTCGGCAAGAACCATCGGCGCGCGTAGTGGGCGCCGATAAGTGTGGCAAGATCCATGACGAGCTTGTGCTTGCGTGGCTCAAGCTGCATCACGTAGCCCGACTTGGCATCGGCGATAGCTTGAGCATCGAGTGCGCCCAAGGCGTCGAGCACGCTCGCGCGGCGCGGCTCGTCGTACTCCAGCGCCATCTGGCCAATGCGGCCATACACGCGCACCTTGTGCACGCCATCGATGTCGCCGCCAAGCTTAAGAAGTGCGTCGAGATCGCTCTCTGGCACAGGACCCGCCAATTGAAGACGGGTCCTGCCGGGGATCTCGCTAATAATCGAGAATCTCATAGTTTGTGCCTGGGAGCGTTACTCGGCCGCCTCGTCAGCAGCGGCCTCGCTCTGGGTGATGTAGGCAGCCTCGGCAACCATGTCATCGACATTGGCCTTGGCCTGCTCGACCATGTCCTGGTAGCAGTTCTTGACGCGCATGCCGCACGCAATGCCCTGCACGCAGGCATTCTTTACCGGAGCGCTGGTAAGCAGCTTGATGCCGGCCGTACCAAGCAGAAAACCGCCACCGACAAGCAAGGTGTTAAACGTCGACTTCTTCATGTTGCTTCTCCCTTTTGCCGCACAAGCGCGGCATGGTGCCTTAGCACCCGAGTTCATTAGTTTGCTCGAGTACGCTTTTGAGACTAGTTTAGTCGAACTATTATGGTCAACCAAAGTTAACCTTTTGGAAACTATGGGGGTGAACTCAATATGACAAAGGGACTGCCCCTTTGTCATATTCCTACAGCTGCCAGTCCGCCGCCTCCTTTTGCAGCGCAACCATGCGGGCGAATTCTCCACCTGCCGCCTTGAGCTGCGCCGGAGTGCCCTGCTCGGCAACCACACCATCCTTGAGCACCACGATTTTGTCGGCATTTTCCACCGTACGCATACGGTGGGCAATAACGATAACCGTCTTACCTGCGAGCAGACGGGAGAGTGCCTGCTGTACCACGGTCTCGTTCTCCACGTCCAAGCTCGCCGTCGCCTCGTCCAACAGCACGATGGGCGCGTCTTTGAGCAGCGCGCGGGCGATGGAGATGCGCTGGCGCTCGCCACCGGAGAGTTTGGAGCCGTTCTCGCCGATCATGGTGTCATAGCCCTGCGGCATGCGGTTCACGAACTCGTCGCAGTTGGCGGCACGCGCGGCCGCAAGCACTTCCTCATCGGCGGCATCACGACGCCCGAGGCGGATGTTTCCCATCACTGTGTCGTCAAAGAGCAGCACGTCTTGGAACACGATGGCGTAATCGCGCAGCAGTACCTCGGGATCCACGCTCGCAACATCCACGCCACCCACGGTAACCTTGCCTTTGGTGGCATCCCAAAAGCGCGCGGCCAGGCGGCTCACCGTAGACTTACCGGAACCCGAAGGACCGACCAGTGCCGTAACTTCGCCTTCCTTGGCGGTAAAGCTCACATCGGTAAGAACTTTCTCGCCGGCGCGGCCGTCCTCGCCCGCACCATAGCCAAATGCCACGTGATCGAACACCACATCGTGGCCCGCGGGCTCAAATTTCTCGCTGCCCCGCGCCACAGGCTCTTCCATGATGGAACGCATGCGCTTGGCAGACGACTCGGCGGCAAACAGCTCGGACATTAACATTAACGCCTGGTCAAAGGGTGCATAGATACGGCTCACCATAAGCAGGAAGGCAAACAGCACCAAAAAGTCGACCTGCCCGGAGGCGACCATCGCGGCACCCGTGACCAGCGTGGTGGCAATGCCCAGACGCAGGATGGCAAAGGCGGAGTTAACCAAAAGCCCGTTAGCGAGCTCGCCCTTGGTGGTCTCACGCTCCTCGGCATCGATCACGGCGTTGAGTCCCTCAAGATAATGGGCCTCCTGGTTGGTGGCGCGGATCTCGCGAACGCAGTCGAGTGTCTCTTGAATCGCCTCGGTAACCTTGACCTTCTCGGCGCGCACGCGATCGAACACCGGAGTCATGGGGCCGCGTGTTAGATACAGCACGGCAAAGGCCACGGGAACGCTCCAAAACGCCGCGATCGCCAGCTGCCAGCAAAAGAACAGCGACGCCACGAACACAATGGCGCTTGCGATGATGGCACCCCAAAGCTCTCCCAGCACGTGGCTATAGGCGTGCTCCATGGCCTGGACGTCACCCATGATGGTCTCAGTTAAATCGGCCAGATCACGACGACCAAAAAACGACAGCGGCAGTTTGCGCAAGCGCTCGGCAATCTCCATACGCTGCTTGCCGCACTCCTCGTAAAAAATGCAGTAGGTGTAGTAATACTGCTGCCAGTTAGAGGCAAAGAGCAGCACGAAAAAGACCAGGAGGCCGCCCACGATCGGCAGGGCATCCGGCAGGTCGGCACCTGTGGCGAGATGCTCGACAAAGCCGGCCATAACCAGGAATAAAAAGCCCATGCCGGCCATGGTCATGAGATTGGTGAGCGTGGTCCAGAAAATGCCGCGTTTTACGCCGACGACGCCTTTATCGGATAGGAAATACTTCTTTTGGAATGAGGCGAACATTTAGGCCTCGCCTCCCTTCGTGACGGCGGCATCCGCGGCTGCAGCAGTAATCTTCCAGCTCGCAGCCTGCTCGTACTCGGCCCACATCTTGGCATACAAGCCGTTTTGGGACAGCAACTCGGCATGGGTGCCCGACTCCTGCACGCTGCCCTGGTTGAGCACCACGATTTGGTCTGCGCCAACTACAGTCGAGAGTCGGTGCGCAATCATAATGACCGTGCGACCCGCCGCCAGCTTGCTAAAGGCGCGCTGGATGAGCGCCTCGTTCTCGGGGTCGGCAAACGCCGTGGCCTCATCGAGCACCACGATAGGTGCGTCCTTAAGGATCGCGCGGGCGAGTGCCACGCGCTGGACCTCGCCGCCCGAAAGATATGCTCCGCCGGCACCGAGCATGGTATTGATGCCCTGTGGGAGTTTGGCCACAATGTCGTCGCACTGAGCTGCGGAGAGGGCCGCACGCACTTCGTCATCAGTGGCCGTAGGCTTGGAGGCGCGCACGTTATCGGCAAGTGTTTGCCGGAACAGCTGGTTGGTCTGGAACACGAAGGCAACCTGGTCCATAAGCTCGTGCGGATCCATATCGCGAACGTCCACACCGCCTACAAGCACTCGACCCGAGGAAACATCCCAAAAACGAGGAATCAGACTTGCGCAGGTTGACTTACCGCCACCCGAGGGACCCACCAGGGCGAGAGTGCTACCCGCGGAAACGCTAAAACTCACATGGCTAACGGCAGGTGCTTCGGCACCCACGTAGGTAAAACTCACGTCCTCAAATCGCACGTCGCCGCCAGCAGGGTGCTTGGGTTGGGCGGGCACGGAGAGCCGCTTGGAATCCATGACGCTTCGAATACGAGCCAGCGAATCGGCACTCATCTGAGAGGCCTCGCCCACAAACATGAGCTTGGTCATGGCCGTCGGCACCACGGCCGAAAATATCGCGTAGAAGGTGAAATTGGCCATAAAATGCGCGAAGTCCGTCTCGCCCGGCGCCAACAGCAACGCCACGGGCAACAGGAACGCCACAAGGCCGTTGAGCGCCGTAAGGTTGAGTACCTGCGGACCTCGGCAGAACGTGCCCGCATAGCTTTGTGCCATGTCGGCGTATTCGGCAATCGCATCGTGGAAGGCCTTGAAGGAGTAGACCGTCTGCTGAAACACCTTGACCACGGGAATACCGCGTACGTATTCGGTGCCGGTCTTGTTCATCTTGACCAGCGCTCCCATGTAGGCCTTCATAAACTCGCCGCCCTTGCCGCCCATCATGGCGGCCATGGCGCCAAACGAAACGACGACCGAGATAAGGCATGCCGCGCCCAAGCGCCAATCGAGGGCGAAAAGCAACACGAGCAGGCCCACGACCATGGCGGCGGCGCCTGCGATATCGGGCAGCATGTGCGCGAGCAGGGTCTCGGTGGAGGCGGCGCATCCGTCTACAACACGACGCAGCTCACCGGTGGCGTGCGTGTCAAAGTAGCCAAGCGGCAGCTTAAGCAGGTGCTTGCTCGTAGTCTTGCGGATATTGGACGCGCAGCGAAACGCAGACAGGTGCGTGCACATGATCCCCACGAAATAAACTACGATGCTTGCCAGGGCAAAACCAACGGCCCACCAGCCATACATCGCGATATCGGTGGCTTCGCTCCAGTTAGGCGCCACGGCGATAAGGTCTCGCGCGACAAACCAAATGCACACGTACGGGCCAAAGCTCAGCAGCTGCGAGAGCGCCGAGAGCGCCATACCCAAATACGTTAGGAATTTGCGGTCACCGGCATATGCAAGCAGCTCGCCGATACCGCCGCCTTCCCTTTTTGATCCCTTTGCCATAAGGTTCCTTTCTAACGGCTTGAGAGTTAACCGTAATGAACTTATCATTGATGTGTTAGCCATGGCTCACAATCAAGCCAGGCGTGGACGTTTCCGCAAAGGAAGGGGACGCTTTTGCAAATACGGCGGGCAGCGACCGACATAACCGAGCTCTACGCACCGCAGTTTGAGCAGTTTGGCCTGGAGCTTACCGGCAAGGGCGCTGTCTTTACCGGCGAGGTGGCAAACGACCGGGCGCACGGCCGCGCATGGATCATGCCCCTCTCCCCCGCCTGCATTGTCATGGAGCATTTCATCACCCCGACGCACGATATGTACCTGGCCGAATACACACCCGAGCCATACGCCTGCGTGAGCGAGGTCAGCGCGCCCACACTTACATGCATGCCCGAGGCTGGCATAACGCCCGCGAACCTTAAACCATTGCATGGACCGTGGCCAAACAATGCCGTTTGCAGCTTTATCCAAGATAGCTGTGGCGAGGAATTAAGCCCGCTGTTTGCGGGGGAGCTTTATCACTCGCGCTCGGTGCTCTTTTTGCCTGGATATTTTGACGAACTGGAGCACCGCTATCCCACCGAGTTCGCGGGAATCTTTGAGGCGTTTGCCGAGCCATGGCACGAGGAAGCGACGTCTGCCATCTGCCACACGCTGCGCCGGATTAACGAGGAACGCGCCCGCACCGTAGGCGGAGGCGTCTATATGCAGGGCATCGTGGAGACCATGGTCGCGGAGCTCGCCTGTTCGCGCGCGGCCCACAAGCAGGCGCGGCAGGCGGCAGACACACGCGTCAGCATAACCATTGCCGAAGAAGCAACGGCAATGATTGAGCGCGCGCTCGACAAAGGCAGACGTGTGGGTATCAACGAGGTGGCCGAGAAGCTCTACACAAGCCGCTCCAAACTATGCGCCACCTTTAAGGCCCAAACTGGCGAGCCCCTGGGCGCCTACATTCGCAGACGCCGTATGGAGCGAGCACAGGACCTTTTGGCAGATAGCGCGCTCACGATAGCGCAGGTGGCAGAGCGGCTCGACTACCCTCAGCAGGCCGCCTTCACCCAAGCCTTCAAACAACACACCGGCATGACACCCACGGCTTGGCGAAGCAAGCATCGCTAAGGCCCAAGCTCCTTGGCCGTAACGGAGCGATTAATTAGCCGCCGCCCGTCAGCTCACCCAGGATCTAAACGTCAAGATGTGCACAATCAAGCGCCTTTTTGATAAGAGGGACAGATCGATCAGCCAAATACAACGGAATGTTGAGCACCCCGTCGTCGAGCTTTAGGTTCTTAAGTGAGTAGCGGACCCTCAATGGAGTCGTCTCCGCATGCTTGTCAGCATAGTACTTAAGGCTCTTGGAATGAACGACCTCTCCCGATTTGACCTCGACGGGAACGATTTCGTTTCCGACTTGAATCAAAAAATCGACTTCGTGCTTCGGCTTCTCGTTTGTCCAATAACGCGGAGCAGCATCTAACTGTGAAAGTAATGCCTGAAGCACATAGTTCTCGGCGAACGAACCTTTGAACTCCGAAAATAGCGCATCCGAGATGGCAAAAGCGGACGCATCCAGCCTTGCCATGCGGCGCAGCAAGCCGACATCAAGACAGTAGACTTTAAATGCCTTGAGGTCATCGTACGCAGAGAGCGGCACACCACCGGCAGCATTAAGGCGAACCGCCGTGATGAGCCCAGCATCGGCAAGCCATTCCAGAGCATCCTCGTATTCTCGAGCACGAGCCCCCTCGCGCACCGCACCCCAAACGAACTTTTTGTTCTCGCGCGCCAACTGAGCTGGAATCGAGTTCCATATTTGTGAAAGCTTGGCGAACTGCGCACGGCCACCATGCTTGGCAAAATCGCGCTCGTAGGAATCCAAGAGATCAGACAACACCTTATCGACCTGAACGATATCGCCCGTCTCCACCCACCGGCCAAGAGCCTCTGGCATGCCGCCGCATGCAAAATAACGACGAAGATGCTCGACGAGACGGACATGGAAGAAATCGGGCACTGTCTCGATCTGATCCAGGCCGCCAAGGTATTCGTCGTAGTTTGCAGCGCCCTCGGCTTTCAGAAACTCGGAAAAGCTCATGGGGCGCATCTCCATGAACTCGACCTTTCCCACCGGAAAAGCGCTGGTCTCACGGGACAAGCGAACGCCCAACAAAGACCCTGCGCATGCGACGTGATACTCGGGGGCCTCGTCACAGAAGTATTTAAGGGCGCCGACTGCAGAAGGACAATCCTGGATCTCATCAATAATAAGCAGCGTTTCGCCGGGCTCGATAGGCTGTCCAAGTGCCAGGGAAAGATTTGAGATGATCCGTCGAGGATCGCGCGTACCTTCGAAAAACTGAGCGTACTCGCTCTGTACCCCAGGTGACGGCTCCTCGAGCGTCAGATACACAAAATTGAGGTACGAGGTTCGGCCGAACTCCTTAAGCGCCCACGTCTTTCCAACCTGGCGCGCCCCCTTAAGGATAAGCGGCTTACGATATTCTGACGCTTTCCAAGCGTTAAGCTTGGCAATGATATCTCGCTGCATGGCCGAACCTCCCGCAAAGAAACTTCCGTAAACGTGATATTTCCCACATTTTACCCTAGGTAAAACGTGACATTTATCACATTTACGGAAGTTTTAAGCTCATTTCGCCACACTTTCATCACATTCACAAAAATGGGCGTGCCGACGGCACGCCCATTCACTCTATTCCATTCAGCCCACCTGACCCGGAAGGCCGAGTCGTCAGGGCGGGGAAGGCCCCCGGAGCGGCGGGGCGCTTGCTCAAAATGAGTTCCGCACGCAAAGAAGGCCACTTAATGTGGCCTTCGTCTTGCGCAGGACTGTTCGAAATTTTGAGGAAGCACCCGCCCTGCCGGGGCTCCCAGGTTCCCGCTTACGAGAGCGACGTTCTCAGCAACTCGTTGAAGAGCTTCGGGTTGCCCTTGCCGCGGCTCGCCTTCATGCACTGGCCTACCAAAAAGCCGATGACCTTCTGGTTGCCGTCACGATACTGCTGCGCCTGATCGGCACAGTTTGCCAGCACCTCGTCCACGATCGGCTGCAGCGCGCCGGCGTCGCTCACCTGACGCATGCCGCGCTCGTCGACGATCTTATTGGGGTCGTCGCCGGTCTGGGCCATGGCCTCAAAGACCTCGTGCGCCTGGTTGGAGCTGATGGCATCGGTCGCCAGCAGCTTAGCCAGCGCTGCCACCTGAGCCGGCGCGATGCCGGACTCGACCAGCGACACGCCCGCACTCTTAAGATAGGCGATCATTTCGTTGACCAGCAAGTTTGCAACCGTCTGAGCCTCTTTGCCAGCCATACCGGCAGCTGCGGCCTCAAAGAACTCGGCAAACTCTGGGTCGCCGGCGATCTGCTCGGCATCGGCCGCCTTAATGCCAAAGTCGGCCTCAAAACGGGCACGCTTGGCATCGGGCAGCTCGGGGATCTCGCCACGGCAGCGGCCGATAAACTCGTCGTCCAGATCGAAGGGCGCCAGGTCGGGATCGGGGAACAGGCGATAGTCGTCGGCCGTCTCCTTCACACGCATAACCACGGTGCGCTTGCGGCTGGGCTCCCAGTGGCGGGTCTCCTGATAGATGATGCCGCCCTCCTCGAGCACCTCGGCCTGACGGCAAATCTCGTAGGCAAGGCCATCATGCAGGCTCTTAAACGAGTTGAGGTTCTTGAGCTCGGTCTTGGTGCCCAGCTTGGTCTCGCCACGCCGGCGCAGCGACACATTACCGTCGCAGCGCATGGAGCCCTTCTCCATGGAGCAGTCCGAAATGCCCAGCGTCACAAAGATGCGGCGGAGCTTTTCCATAAACAGGCGAGCCTCCTCGGGCGTGCGCAGGTCGGGCTCAGTCACGAGCTCAATCAAAGGCGTGCCGCAGCGGTTGTAGTCGACGAGCGACTCGGCCGCGGCGGTAATGCGGCCCTCGGCGCCGCCCACGTGCACCATCTTGGCGGCGTCCTCCTCCATGTGGATGCGCAGGATGCGGATGGGCACCGTGTAGGAACCGTCCTCGCGACGCTCGGGCATCTGCAGGTTGGACGCATCGTAGCTGGCCAGGTGACCGGCGCGCTGGTTGCCCTCGCGCATGGTCGACGTCATGGACGTGGATAGGCCCTCGGCGTTGGCAGAAGCGCTCGCCAGGCTCTGGGCCTCGGCCTCGCCAAACGCGCAGTCGGGGCGCTCGGCGGCACCGCGACCGGTCACGTCCAGGTCCAGGTGACCGTACATGGCAAAGGCGACCGGACCCTGCGTGGTCTGGAAGTTCTTGGCCATGTCGGGATAGAAGTAGTGCTTGCGGTAGAACATCGAGTGGCGCTGGATCTCGCAGTTGGTGGCGAGGCCGGCCTTGACGATGCTCTCGATGGCGCGCTTGTTGGGCACCGGCAGGGCGCCGGGCAGGCCCAGGCACACCGGGCACACGTTGGCGTTGGGCTCGTCATCGTGGCTGAGCTTGCAGTTGCAGAACATCTTAGTATCGAGTGCGGTGAGCTCGGTATGGATCTCCAGGCCGATCACGGCCTCCCAATCCTGCAGGACCTCGGAAAGCTCCTTCATTACAGCTCGCCTCCCTTCCCGGCAAAATCGGGCGCGACGGAAAGCGCGGGCGCACCCGTGGCGGCATCGGCAAAGCCGCGCTCCAGGGCGCGGGCAAACGTGAGCAGCTGACGGTCCTTAAAGGCCGGACCAACCAGCTGGGCAGAAACGGGCAGCTGAGTATCCTCGCCCAGGCCCAGCGGCACCGAGATGCCACCGTTGCCGCAGATGTTGAGCGAGATGGTGTACAGGTCGGAGAGATACATCTGCGTGGGGTCGCTGATCTCGCCAAACTTAAAGGCCGTGCGCGGCGAGGCGGGCATGAGGACGGTATCCACCTTGGCATACGCGGCGTCATAGTCCTGCGTGATGAGCGTGCGGGCCTTCTGCGCGGCGTAGTAATACTTGTCGTACACGCCCGAGCTCAGCAGGTAGGCGCCGAGCATCTGACGGCGCTTGGCCTCGGCGCCAAAGCCGTGGGCGCGCGAAAGCGAGCTCTGGTCGGACAGGTTAGCGCAGCCCTCCTCCTGATAGCCGTAGCGAATGCCGTCAAAACGGGCCAGGTTGGAGAACGCCTCAGCCGGGCCGATGACGTAGTAGGCGGCGATGGCGGCGTCCAGGTGCGGCAGGTCGACCTCGACCAGCTCGGCGCCCTGGTTCTGCAGCTCCTGGGCGGCGCGCTGAACAGCGGCCTTGACCTCGGGCGTCAGGCCCTCGGCCTCCATAAACGCAGGGATGATGCCCACGCGCTTGCCCTCGATGCTGTCGTTGAGGTGCTCGGTAAAGTCGACGGCACAATCCTGGCTGGTGCAGTCGTACGGATCGTGGCCCGCGCCGGTAAGCGCGTTCATGGCCAGCGCAACGTCCTCGACCGTGCGCCCAAAGGGGCCCACCTGGTCGAGCGACGAGCCAAAGGCAACCACGCCGTAACGGCTCACGGCTCCATACGTGGGCTTAAAGCCCACCACGCCGCACAGCGACGCCGGCTGGCGAATGGAGCCGCCAGTGTCCGAGCCCAGCGAGAGCGCGACCTCGCCCGCGGCGACGGCTGCAGCGGAGCCGCCCGAAGAGCCGCCGGGCACGCGCTCGGTATCCCAAGGATTGTTGGTGCGGTGGAACGCCGAGCTCTCGGTGGAGCTGCCAAAGGCAAACTCGTCCATGTTGGCCTTGCCCATGGGCAGGCAGCCGGCATCGAGCATGCGCTGGACGCAGGTAGCGGTGTAGACGCTCTGGTAGTCCCCGAGCATGCGAGAGGCGCAGGTGGTGCGCGTGCCCACGAGGTTCATGTTGTCCTTAATGGCCAGCGGCACGCCCGCGAGCGGGGGCAGTGGCTTGCCTGCGGCACGGTCGGCATCCACGCGCGCAGCGGCCTCGAGCGCGAGCTCGGGCGCCACCTGCAGGAATGCCTGGACCCCGCCCTCGCGCGCCTCGATGGCGGCAAGGGAGGCCTGGGCCACCTCGGTAGCGGTAAAGTCGCCGGCGGCAACGCCCGCGGCGATCTGGGCGGCGGTAAGGGAATCGAAGCTTAGCGCCATTACTCGCTCTCCCCCTCTCCCAAAATGGACGGCACGCGGAAGTAGCGGTCGCGCGCGCTGCCGGCGTTTTCGAGCGCGACGTCGAGCGGCAGGTCGCGCTCGGGCTCGCGCAGGTCATCGCCCATCACGTTGGATAGGCTTCCGATGGGATGGAACGTGGGCTCCACGTCGGGCAAGTCATATTGCAGGACGGGCTCGAGCATCTGGACGGCATCGTTCATGTAGGACGTCATCTGGGTGAGCTCGTCATCGGTCAGTGCGATCTTTGCGTACTCGGCGATGCCGCGCACGTCTTTCTCGCTGAGTGCCATAGGCGCTCCCTTCCGCATAACAGTTAAACCGCTCTAGTATACAAGGCAACGCCGCTTGGAGCAGGTGCTTTACCCAAATGCAGCGAAAACGTAACGAGGGCGGCGGTTGACAAGCGGCGGGCTGGCGATTCTGCAGCGAAACCGCACCGTCCGTAGCGAAAACCGTCCCGCCCGCAGCGAAGGCCGTCCCGCCCACAACGAAAACCGTCCCGCCCACAACGAAAAGCATCACAACATTCGACACTTTTCGCCAAAATCGCGATTTTCATCGAATGTTGTGATGGTTTGGAAGTCCCGACCACCACAAAGATGCCTGTCCCCATTGTGGTGGGTCTGAACGATGTCCTATGCCGAGGCCTTGGCCTTGCGGCGCTTGCGGACCGCGTGGATCACGATGTCCAGCAGCAACAGCACAATGGCTACGACCACGATGAGCACGGCGAACTCGCGCTTGCCCCAGTGGCGGCCGGCCAGCGACTTTTGCTTGTCGACGTCCTTCTTGTTGTACTTGGTGCGCACGCAATGCACCAGCAGGCGATGGTCGTTTACGCCGTAAGGCGTGCAGGTAACGAGCGTCACCTTGTCGGCGCCGGGTTCGATGGTCAGCGATTCCATCTCCTCGGGCAGCACCACCTCGGAGTCCACCATCTTGTAGGCGAGCGTCTTGTTCATGGTGTGCAGCAGCACCAGGTCGCCGGGCTCCAGCGAGTGGATGTCATCGAACATGCTCAGGTTGCGCATGCCCGAGTGCGCGGTGAGCACGCAATGCGTCGAGGTGCCGCCCACCGGCAGGCTCGTGCCCTCCAGGTGGCCAACGCCCGCCATAAGGACTTCCTCGCTCGTGCCGTGGTAGATGGGCATGCTCACGTCGATGGAGGGGATCTCGACCCAGCTCATCATGGGGTCGCGGTCAAAGATAAGTTGCTGAGCGTAGGGCTCGATTTGGTCGGCAGGGAGCTCGGTGGCCTCGCCCGCCAGCTGCTCGTTAAAAGAGCGCGCCTGGAGCAGGATGCGCTCGCGCTCCTCGGCAGACAGCGCGTCCACGGTGCTGGACACAGTGCTAATCTGGTTGAACACGCCCGAGGCCTCGAGCCGGTCCAAGATCCACGGCCAGGTCATGAGGCCCACGCCAATAAGGATGATAACGATGGTGATAAGACGGTCGGCCCAGCGCGGCAGCCGCTTGCGGCGGCGCTTGGGTTTTGGTTGAGGTTTGGGCTGGGGGCCTGAGCCACCGTTGGCCGCGGCGTTATTGCTCTTCATGTGTTTGGCGCCCTGCACCATCACCGGTCACTCCTCTACAGCTCAGGTTGTCTAAACAAATAATAGCCGATTAGCGAGCTCATGCGCCGGACAACGCAGCTTGGCTGCACCGTCCGGGCCACGTAACCCCACTCAACCAATCAAGCCATATGTTGCTTTCATCGTCTTGAGCAACTGCGCCATCGTTACGCCCGCAACCCCAATCTGTTTCAGATTGACGTCGCCCACCTCACAATCTTTGACAAACGCAAGCATATCGTCCTTCAGTTCACCGCCCAGGTCGACACCTTCCGACTCGCCGAGCAGCTGAGCAAGCCTCAGCGCATCGCGTTTATGCTTTTTTACCTTCCTCGAATCAACGTTCTCCCCCGCTTCCCTTCTAGCTTTTAGGTCGAGATACGCCTTCGCTTTGAACGGGACAATGTATTCCGTACCCAGGACCGAAACGCCGCCTACGGTCCGAATTCCCTGAAGGAACAAGCTGTAGTAAGCATCGTCCAACAAAATTGCCGACAGACTGCTTATGTTTTCATCAACGTGAATTGGCGCCACATCAATCCCCTCACGACCCTTTAGAAAGTCGGGGCACTTCGCGAAGAGTTCGATCATATGGGGGTAACCCGGCCTCTTAGGCTCTGTAAACCGATAAAAACATGAGCCTTTGCCTTCGCCCCAGCCGCAGCGGTAACCGCCATCACGCACCAAAGTCCATATAGCTTCTGCCGTCTGAGGCAACCGGTCATCGGCGACAATTACCACATCAAAATCGTGAGTCGCCCTAAACGGAAGTCCCGCCTCCGCGAGTAAAATGTCGCATGCCGTGCCGCCGATAAGAGCATACGATCCTGCAGCTTCTTGCATATGCTGCTGAAATTCTTGGAGACCTTCTACAGCGCTTCTTGCCATGGATATTCCTTTCCAAACATGCGATCGACTTCGAGCTGAATTCGCTCATCGTCGATTGCCGCCAAAGATAGCGCAAGCGAAATGTCGTCGACACGGGAGGAGCCGGCAAACACGGGCGCATAGCGCCACACTTGGATCATCGCCGTCTCGTTATCCGGCAACTCCCCGTCTGCGACTTCGAGGTCGCTCAGTTGACGCCATGTACTTCTTAAGACGGCCTTTTGTTCCATGCCCGGCGCAGCGAGCATCGAACGCGCAGCGAGCGCCGTCTCCCCGGCGTCAACAAGATAGTCGATCTGCGGCGTCTTCCTTGCAAAAAAGACCTTCGAGACAGGCGAGGAGAGCTCTGCCATGTGTTCGCTGAGCAGAAGATCAACAGCAACAGGGAACACGACGACACGTCGCTCGCGACGCTCGCGCCTCGCGAGCCCCCTGTCAACAAGCTCGGTTATGGCCTCACTCGCGCGGCTTGCCGAAATCCCAAGCGCACGACAAAGGTCATAGGGGCGATATGGCTCCTGGGTTGCTCCCCAGATTGCGGCAGCCTGCGCGTTGGGCGACATCTTGGTCGCGTGATTGCGAAACCGGGCACCGCCCCTCTCCGTGCAGGCTGTACCCATAAATGGAAGAAAAGCCTGTCTACCAGGGCAGACAAAGGGAATCCCTTGTGCGACCAATGCTTTGCGCTGACGTGCATCAGCATCAGGAAACGAAACGACAACAGGAGTCTCCGCGCGCAAGGCTAGCTGGCTATAGACCCTCTTAGCCTCGGGAAGCCCGACGCCAGTAGGCAAACTTGCAAGCAAAAACGAAAAACCGTTTGCGTCAACAGTGCGGACCTCAATCGCCCGCAGATGCAGCGGCAAGCGTGCTAATCCAGGCCAAGTTTTGGTCTTGGCGGAGAGGCCTAGTGCTTCTTGTAAGTAGATGAGCGCTTCGTTCATTTCCATCGTTTTCGTTTGATTCCAGTTTATATTGGAATTATATATAATTTTCGGAATTAAAGAGATTACGTTCGTGCCTAAGCCAGCATTTGAGTTTTCAAAATATCCCGGATCGGCGGGGCGATTCGGGATACAATATCAATAGAAAACGACGCACCCCGCGTAAATGTTTGGGAGCGCGGGCGGCCTAGTTTTCAGCTTTTGTTAAATGCCCGGGATCCGACCCCCGGGCATTCTTATTTGCGCTTTCGACGCAAATGCCGTCCACCGTCCGCACCGCGCGTGCGCCTACGGACCTTAAACCGAACTTCATACGAGTCAAGAAACGCGATGACGAACGTGCCCACCGTCGCGAGGGCGGCGAGCGCGTTAAGGAATTTCAGCATTTGGGGACCTCCGATCGAGTCGTCGGCCGCCCGCGCACGGGATGCGTCGCAAAGATATTTTACTGCGAGCGTATGCACCCGCAGCTGGTAAACGCGATTTTGACAAACATTTGTTCGATAGCTATAAACACGATTCCTCATCCAGCGGAACCTGGCCGCATTGTCCGGGTTTGCCCGACGTGTTTGCGTTTTCAAAATGTCCCGAATCGGCGAAGCGATTCGGGATACAATAACTACAGGAAACGACGCACCCCGCGTAAGTGTTCGAAAGCGCGGGCGGCCTAGTTTTCTGGTTTTGTTAAATGCCCGGGCCTCTAACCCCGGGCATTCTTATTTGCGCTTGTTGCGGCGCAAATGCCTTCTACCGTCCGCACCGCGCGTGCGCCTACGGACCTTAAACCGAACCTCATACGAGTCAAGAAACGCGATGACGAACGAGCCCACTGCCGCGAGGGCGGCGAGCGCGTTAAGGAATTTCAGCATATGGTGACCTCCGATCGAGTCGTCGGCCGCCCGCGCACGGGATGCGTCGCAAAGCCATTTTACTGCGAGCGCTCGCGCTTACAGCTGGTAAACGCAATATTTGCAAACATCTGTTCGATATTCATACGCTTGACCCATCGGGCAATGGAGCCTGGCTGCGTTATCCCAAAAGAACGGGGCAGACTCCAGTGCGGAGTCTGCCCCGAAAAGAGAATGGCAAAGCAAGAACGTGGATGGACGAGAAAAGTGTCCGCAAGTCTCATGGCCATCACATCCCACCTGCCAAAGGGATGGGTGAGCGAGCGTTACTCCTGCTCGGACTCCTCAGCCTGCTTACGGCTGCGGATGAGGTGCGCCACGCCGATGCACAGCACCGCGCCACCAGCGATCCAAGTGAAGGTCACGCCGTTAAGACCGGTGAGCGGGAGGTTGGAGCCCTTCTTGTCGGTTACAGTGAGGTGTACCTTACCGTCAGCGGCCTCGGTATTAGTTTGAGCCACCTTGACGAGACTCTCGTCGGTACCAGCAGAAAGAGTGCAGCCGGGGTTGACCACAGTCGTATCGTCTGCCGGAAGCGTTCCGCGAGTAATGGTGAACGTGATGCCATCACTGTGGGAGTTGTTATAGCCAGGAGCGGGCTTAACCTCCTTGAGGATATAAGTACCCTCATCAAGACCAACGACGTTGATCTTACCTTCGCTGTTGGTGGTCAGCAGCGCGGCATCTTCATCTGACGTCGTAGTACCGTCAGCCTTGATAAAAGCACTGGTGTCCTGCTCCCGAAGAGTGAACTGAACGCCTTCGAGGGTCTTGGGATTGCCTGCTTCATCCTCGTCGTTACCGACCTTGGTAACGACGATTCCATAGGTGTAGTCATAGGCAGGATGGTCAACCGTGGTGCCGGTACCTTCAGAGTGCGGGTTATTGGAATAGGTCAACTTAACCTTGTTCTTCTGGGCCTTGCCAATAAAATCCTTGAAATTATCTTTAATCGAGCCGTTTTCGAAGATCTTGCTCGAATCGAGCTTGGCTTGGTACTCGACAGTCACAGTAGAGTTGCCGGTGACGGTAATATCGGCATTATTCTCACCCTTGCAAGCCTTAAGGTCGCGGAAATCAACCGTGAGCACGTTGCTGCTATCAAAGGTAGCGGTATAGCCAGAAATGACCTTTTTGTTGTCAATCTTAACTGTCACAGCGGGGGTCGTGCTGTTGGCCTCATCAGTGAACATGGGCGTCATGGATTTGGGCAGCTCATCCGTGAAGGTGTACTTATAGGCGCTGTAGGTGTTGATGTTGCTCGCAACCGTGCCGGCCAGCTGATAGTCAACATACTGATCCATAGCGGAATCGGCCGCCTTATTGGGGTTCGTAAACACATCGGTACCAAACGTGCCGTCCTTGTCGTCCTTAACGGCCTTGGTCACGTTGGGGACGTCCTTCTTGGGCTCCGCATTTACATCGGCGCCGCCGACGATGGTGAAAATCGGTGAGGTGTACGCGTCTTCATTACCGTTGGTCGTATTGGCACCCTTAGTCGAACCGGGCTGAGCGGTCACAAAGAGCCAGTAACCAGCGGGCAGATCGTTGAATTTACCATCAGTCGAGGTCTTCCAGCTAGTTGTCTCGTTGGTTACGGTTACCTCCTCCAAGGCTTTAGCGATTTTGTCGAGCACGCTGTCGGCATCGACCATTACTTTCTCGCCAACTTTATCGCCAGCTTTTTCCGCAATGTAATCTGCCCAATCCTGTGCAGTTGCATTCTCAGCAGGCTTGTCGGTCGCTTCGGCGAACACGTCCTTCACAGCATTCTCGGCATCAGACGATGCCCAAGTGATATCGGAAAGCGTCTTAGAGCCATTCCAGTTGTTAGTGCCTTCCAAATTCTGCGTAACCTTGGCCTTGAAAATCTGGATACCCTTAAAGGTCGTATCCGTATAGGTCTTCTCGTCAATCTTTACATTGCCGTCCGTGGCCACCGTCGGCGTGCCCGCAGCAAACGCCATCGTGACCGGTGCCATGACGCCGCCGAAGCTCAACGCCGCCGTGAGGCCGGCGGTTACTGCCAGGCGTGCGATGTTCTTGCTCATGCTCATCTTCTTTTCCTCTGCTTTCTGCTCGAATTCCATTTGATCTAAATCTGTCTGTCTGTGTCTTAGCATCTACTTCGCTACGTCTCGCCCCGCTCTCTGTGGGGCTGCTAGCTACTCTTTATGGCTGCCACCTCCCCGCTTGACCAGGAGCGCGACCACGATGAGCGCGGCTCCGGCGACCGCTGCGGCGGCCGCGGCGTACATTGCCATATCGCCAGTCGAGGGCATAAAGCCTCCGGTGGTAATGCTAGGGGGTGTGCCGGTGGGCGTGTTGATGAGCGACGCTTCCAGGCTGCCCGTCGACCCGTCCGCGCTGTCGGCGCGCAGGGGCGACTCGGCCGTGATGGTGAGTTTGGGCTTGGCGGCGGCCACCTGGTCGACGTCCAGGCCCTCGACCTTGACCGTTACGGAGCGCGCGCCCTCAAAGGCGGTGTAGCCCTTGGGCGCCTTGAGCTCGCGGACCTCCAGCTTGCCCGAGTCCACGCCCGAGACGGTCACGCGGCCGTCCTCGCCCGTGGTGACGGTGGCCTTGCCCTCCGCATCCCACGTGCCGTCGGCCGCCAGCGCGCGACCGCGGTCGTCGGCGATGCTCAGGACCGCCCCGGCAAGCGGCTTGTCGCCGTCGCTGCCGCGCTTGGTGAGCGCGAGATCCCAGGTGTAGGCGCACGCATCGTCGCTCGGCGTGCGGGTAAAGCCGGCATCGCCGGACTGGTCGGCAAAGGAAGAGCGCGGGTAGCGCAGGTAGACCTCGTTGGGGTTGCCCTTCGCGATGCCGTGGTTGCACGCGCTGTTGAGCGGCGCGTTGTACACGGCGACCACGCGGGCGCCCGCGGTAAAGGCTTCGGTCCCGCCGAGCGCGGCGATGAGGTCGCCGGTGCGCACGGTGAAGGTCTTGCCGTCGGCCGCTACCTTGGTGGCGCACTGGGCCGTGATGTCGGTCCAGCCCTTCGCGGGCTCGGTGCCGACGCGGCCGTCCTTGTCGGCCGAGACGGCGTCAAAGCCGCCCTCGGTCCCCGCCGCCACGTACACGCGCATGCTCGCGGCCACCTTGGAGGGGTCGAGCCCCGCGCTCATGGTGTCGACGAACCGCACCGTGTAGGTGTCGTAGGCGGCAAGGCCCGCCGGGACCGTGGCCGAGAGGCGCCAGTACAGGTCGTCGGCGACCGTGGCGTCGGCGGCCTTCTGCCAGGCGGCGGTGCTGTCCTCCAGCACGTGCTTGGCGACCTTGGGCGTCGCCGCCTTGGGCTTGACGGTGACGGCGCTGCCGCCGACCAGCGCCATGATCGGCGCGGTGCCGGCCTCGCCCTGGGCGATGGCGTCGTCGTCGGCGACGATGAGCCAGTAGCCACAGGGTAGCTCGGCCGCCGTGCCCGCGTTAAGGGCCACGGACACGGCGCCAGAGCTCTGGAGGGAACGAGCGAGCTGTGCGCTCAGCGCGCCCGTAAGGTGGGAATCGGTGTTGAGCCACTCGGCAGCTTCCTGCGCGGTGGTCTGGGAATTGGGCATGCCGGCGCTGTGCAGCACGGGCAGCGCGGCATCGCGCACGGCGTCGCTTGCCCAAACGAGGTCGGTGGCGGTCTTGGCGTCGCTGTCGCCGTCGACGACGTTGGCGCTAAAGATCTGGTAGGCGTCGTAGCTGCTCGCCACGGTGCCGCTCACCGTGATGGAACCGGTCGAGGTCGGCGCGGCCTGCGCGGAAGCGGGGAACACAACCGCGCAGGTGCCGATCAGGAGGGCAAGCAGCGCAAACAAGATCGGGAAGGAGCAAACTTTCTTATTCACGACGCTTACCTCCCTTCGCATTCGCCTT
>DBFBEA010000050.1:0-62508 GCA_048248475.1 Collinsella sp.
CAGGAGTCGCCCAAAACATCCGAAAGGGCCCAGGTCGCATATAGCGGCAAATAGAGAACCGCTCCGTTGCGCTCAACGTTGCCTCTCGAGAAAACAATCCCGAGCCTTACGCCATATTCAGCCGTATCAAGCACATGACCGAGCGCAGCGTGCGCGTGGTAATAGGAGCCCGATTTAACCTCGATCGGAACAGCCGTCCCATCCGGCCCGTCGACCACAAAGTCCACTTCACCGCGCTTTTTTGTCTGATAGTAGTAAAGCTGGCGATTTTGGGCAGCCAGCTGCTGGGCCACCACGTTTTCGTAAATGCCGCCCAGGTTGGGCTCCTTGCTATCAAGATACGCCGCTTGGGCGACTCCAACGGGGTAGCGCGCCATCAACATGCCCGTATCCGATTGATATAGCTTGAACTGCGATGGCCGCACCGTCTTGAGCAGGGGCGATTTTGGCTCGGTTACGATATCGGCTTTGAGAGCAACGCCGGCATCGACAAGCCATACAAAATCTCGCCGATACTTCTCGTAGTGAGCCTTGGGATCAATGGAATTGAGCACGAAGCGCTTGTTTTCGCCCTCGAGCATAATAGGGAGCTGATCGTAGATGCTCTGTACCTGAAGGGCTCGCCCGCTTGCATACTTGAAGATATCCCGCCGGTACTGTTCGTTGAGCTCTAACTGTAGCTGACGAACAGAGGCAAGGTCGCCCTGCGTGTCAAGGAAACGCTGCACGACCTCCGGCATTCCGCCGACAACGGTATAGGTCCTGAAGTTTGCCATCATCGCGTCATGAATGTAATCAGGAATGGGCCTCTCGCTGATACACGCGTCACGTATCGTTTGGAGAGCCCCCTCGCTCACCCCGGTTGCCCAGCAAAACTCCTCAAAATCGAGCGGGAACATCCTAAGCTCGTGGACATACCCCACGGGATAGGACCTGACGCCCTTGAACTGGGTCCCAAGCATTGACCCCGAAAACGCCCAGCGGCACCTCCCGTCCTCAACAAGGAACTTTGCCATCGTCATGATGTCGGGGGCCTCTTGGACCTCATCGATAAACACGAGCGTTTTGCCTGGTGCAATCGACTTTCCCGAAAGAAGCGTCACCCTGCTGATGAAATCATCGGCATCCCGCGCCTCGAGAAGAGCATCTTTTGCCTGGCGATTTTCCATGAGGTTAAGCTCGATGTAGGTTGCATGGTTGGCTTTGCCAAATGCGCGAATCGAATAGCTTTTGCCGATCTGGCGAGAACCTGTAATGAATAAGGCCTTTTGCTCGGCAGACTTCAGCCAACGCTCCAGCTCTGCCGCTATTTTCCTGCGCAGCATAGGCTCTCCCCTCAGTGCCATCAAATGAAATGCAAAGTTTTATACGCTTGATTATCGATGAAACGCAGAATTTTTAGAACCTAAAATCGGATGAAATGCAGAGATTTGAGATTACAAGCATAGTAGAAGGGGCACCACCGGCGAATGTGACAAAAGAACTGTCCCTTTGTCACATTGCGCTCGACTACTCGTCGACGATCTCGGCAAGCCAGACGTTCAGCGTATCGACCTCGGGGCAGCAGAACTTTGCCGTGCCGGGCTCGTTGCCAGGCACGGTTCCGCCATAGCGCAGGATATCGATATAGGGAAAGCCCACATGGCAGGCCATAGCGCACATCTTGCCGCGGTCTCGGTCGAAGTCAAAGACGTCGCCCGGCTTGTGACCATGGTGGCAGCGGCACGCACCCAGCTGGTCCACGCAGCTCACGCGGATACGCGGACGCTTGCCACGCGGCGCGCCGAGCGGCTTGTTCTCGCCCGCAGGCTTGACGCCGCCCTCATCAGCATTACTCATGGTCAATCACATCCAGGCAGGCCTCGATGGGAAGGCCGGCGGACTTATCCTCCTGGTCGGCATTGCGCTCGATAAGCTCCGCTACCACGCGCATGGCATCGCTCGTCGCACGCTGCAGGCTCCAACCGGCCATAACGCGGCCGACGAGCACCGCCGAGAACGTGTCGCCCGTGCCCGGGAAATAGACCGGAATGAGCTCAAAGGGAATCGTGAAGTACTCCCCCGCCACATGGTCGTAACCGATAACCGCGTTCGTGCCATTGACCACGGCGCTCGTAATGACCACCGACTTGGCACCCAGCTCGCGCACGGCGTCCACAAGGGCGCGGGCCTCATCGGGCGTGATCTGCTCTGCAATAGGCGTATCGGCGAGCAGACAGGCCTCGGTGTAGTTGGGCACCGCGTAGTCTGCGCACTCCAGCAGGTGCCGCATAAGGCCAATCGTGGACTCGGGCACACCGGCATAGAGCTTGCCGTTGTCGCCCATGATGGGATCGACGAACACCTTGGTGCCCTTTTGCGCGCGGCGGTGGCAAAAGTCCGAGATGATGCGCGTCTCTTCCTCGGTCACGATAAAGCCGGTCGAGATGGCGTCGAACTCAAAGCCGAGCTCCTCCCAGATGGCAAGACTCTGACGCACGTACTCCGTGGTGTCGTGGATGTAGAACTTGGGGTAGTTGAGCGTATCGGAAACAAGGGCCGTCGGCAGGTTGTGGATGCGATAGCCCATATGCGACAGCACCGGCAGCATGGCGGAAAGCGCGACCTTGCCGTAGCCGCACATATCGTTGATCAACAGCAGCTGAGTGTTCTTCATGAGGGTCTCCCTTGGTTCGGGCGCGGCACGATGGCGCCATAGTGCAACTAAGTGTAGCGCAGGGAGCGTTTGCAGCGTCGAGCGGTTACGGCGTTTGGTAAAACGCCGTAACTATAAGTTTGGTACCTTGACATTTATTTCTCACGCTCCTAGATTAGTTAGGCACAAAACAATTCAACTACCTAACTAAAGAAAGGAGCGAAGCTTAGATATGTGTGTTGAACCACTCGTCCTTCCGCATGAACCCGGCGGTGACCCGTCGCAACCGGTAGACATACCCGAAGCGGTCAGCGCCGAAGACAAACTCGCCAAGCGCATCCTGAGCGGCCTGGGCTTTTGCGGCCATTACATGCATTTTCACGGCGGAGGCGTGTCCGGCAAGGCGCCTATTGTCTGCCTACTCGCCAAGCAGCCGACCGGCGAGCTGTCCCAACAGGAGCTCGGCATGCACTTCGACCTCAAGCCAGGGTCCCTTTCCGAGATTCTGTCCAAGCTCGAACTGGGCGGTCTTATCGAGCGCAGTCGCAATCCCAAAGACCGTCGGCAGCTCACCATCCGCCTGACCGAAGCGGGATGGGAAAAGGCCCGTGTTGAGCAGGCAGCCCGCATTCGCTTTAGGGAACAGGCCTTTAGCGCCCTTACGCACGACGAGCGCGAACAGCTCGCCGAGATGCTCGAAAAAATCCGCGTAACCTGGGAGGAACTGGATGATTAAAACCCTCATGGGAAGCATCCGCGATTACAAGAAGGTCACGATCGCCACGCCGCTGCTGGTGCTTGGCGAGGTGCTCTGCGAAATGATGATCCCGTTTATCACCGCCGACATGATCGACGCCATCAAAGACGGCGCCACCGTCGCCCAGATGCTTCCCACCGCAGGCTTTTTGGTGCTCATCGCACTGACGTCGCTCGCTTTTGGTGCCGCTGCCGGCGTCACCTGCAGCCATGCGAGTTGCGGCTTCGCCAAGAACCTGCGTCACGACCTGTTCTACAAGATCCAGACGTTCAGCTTTGCCAACATCGATGAGTTCTCGAGCTCCTCGCTCGTCACCCGCCTCACCACCGACATCAACAACGTGCAGCAGGCCTTTATGATGCTCATCCGCATCGCCGTGCGCGCGCCGCTGGTGTTGGTCTTTGCCTTTGCCATGGCCTACGCCATGGGCGGCAGCGTCGCCATGGTCTACCTGGTCATCATTCCGCTGCTGGGCTTTGGCCTGTTCTTTATCATCTATAAGGTGCGCCCGATCTTTGCCCGCGTGTTCCGCAAGTACGACGCGCTCAACGAGTCCGTCGAGGAAAACGTCACCGGCATGCGCGTGGTCAAGAGTTACGTGCGCCAGGACTACGAGAAAGAGAAGTTCGCCACCGCCGCGCGCGACGTCCAGATGGACTTCACCCGCGCCGAAAAGCTGCTCGCCTTCAATAACCCCATGATGAACATCTGCGTCAACGGCGCGTTCGTCGTCATCATCTACCTGGGCTCCGAGCTCATCATCACGAGCCAGGGCACCTTGTTCGACGTGGGCCAGCTCTCCTCCATCTTTACCTATGGCTTCCAGATTCTGATGAGTCTGATGCAGCTGTCGATGATCTTTGTCATGGTGACCATGGCCGACGAGTCGGCACACCGCATTACCGAGGTGCTTGCCGCCGAGCCCACGATCGCCAACCCGACCGAGCCCGTGCTCGAGGTTGCCGACGGCTCCATCGACTTTGACCACGTGAGCTTTAAGTACTCCGAGCACGCGAAGCGCCAGGCGCTCGACGATATCGACCTGCATATTAAGAGCGGCGAGACCATCGGTATTATCGGCGGCACCGGCTCGGCCAAGTCGACGCTCGTGAATCTGATCGCCCGCCTGTACGATGTCACCGAGGGCACCGTGCGCGTCGGCGGCGTGAACGTACGCAACTACGATCTGGACACGCTGCGCCACCAGGTAGCCATGGTGCTGCAGAAAAACGTGCTGTTTAGCGGCACCATCGCCGAAAACCTGCGCTGGGGCGACCCGAACGCCACCGACGAGGAAGTCCGCGAGGCAGCACATCTGGCCTGCGCCGACGAGTTTGTCGACGGCTTCCCCAAGGGCTACGACACCTGGATTGAGCAGGGCGGCTCCAACGTTTCCGGCGGCCAGAAGCAGCGCCTGTGCATTGCGCGTGCCCTGCTGCGTCGCCCCAAGATCTTGATCCTGGATGACTCCACGAGCGCCGTCGACACCAAGACCGACGCCAAGATCCGCGAGGGCCTGGCGAGTTATCTGCCCAACACGACCAAGCTCATCATTGCCCAGCGTATTAGCTCCGTGCAGGATGCCGATCGCATCATCGTCATGGAGGGCGGCCGCATCAAGGACATCGGCAACCACGACGAGCTGCTCAAGACGAGCGAGATCTACCGCGAGACTTTTACCTCGCAGAACAAGATGAGCGCCGAGGGCGAGGACGCGGGCGAGACCGCTGCAGCCGGCACCGAGGCATCTGCATCGCAAACCCAGACCCAGGAAGGAGGCGAGGCACATGAGTAAGGCCGCTACCGCCGAGCACGCACGCAACCGCAAGGGCGGCACCATGACGCGCCTCATCAAGATGCTCTTTGGCTTCTACCCGGTGCTTTTGCCCCTCGTCGTCGCCGGCGTGGTGCTCTGCGCCGTCATCAACTCCATCGGCGCGACGTTTCTCCAGAGCGCGCTGCAGGTCATCAGCGAATCATGGCAGTCGGGCGACTGGACGGCCGCGCAGCCCAAAATTCTGAAGCTCGTGACTACCCTCGGCTGCATCTACGCCGTGGGCGTCGCGTCTTCGCTCTTCTGGAACCGCGCCATGGCCGTCATCACGCAGGGCTCGCTCGAGAAGCTGCGCGAGAAGATGTTCAACCGCATGCAGGACCTGCCGATCCGCTACTTCGACACGCATCAGCGCGGCGACATCATGAGCCACTACACCAACGACATCGACACGCTGCGCCAAATGATCAGCCAGTCGCTGCCCAACCTGCTTATGACGATCATCGTCATCGTCACGGTGTTCTTCATCATGCTGTACTACAGCGTTTGGATGTGCCTGGTCATCATTGCCGGCGTCGCCTTTATGACCTTTATGACCAAGCTCCTCGGATCCAACTCCGCGCGCTTCTTTATTGCGCAGCAGACCGAGCTCGGCGTGGTCGAAGGTCATATCGAGGAGGTCATGAACGGTCAGAAGGTCGTCAAGGCGTTTTGCCACGAGTCCGCCGCCGAGGCCGATTTCGATGAGCGCAACGAGAAGCTCTTCGAGGTCTCGCAGAAGGCCAACATGTACGCCAACATCCTCATGCCCGTCCTTATGAACCTGGGCAACCTGCTCTACGTGCTGGTCGCGTTAGCCGGCGGCATCTTCCTGGCGCTGGGCGTGCCTAACCTGAGCATCTCGGGCATGGCGCTTTCCATCGCCGTCGTGGTACCGTTCCTCAACATGACCAAGCAGTTCTGCGGCCAGATCGGCCAGATCTCGCAGCAGATCAACGCCGTGGTCATGGGCCTTGCCGGCGCCGAGCGCATCTTTGAGCTGCTCGACGAGGAGCCCGAGGCCGACGAGGGCTACGTGACGCTTGTCAACGCGCAGGTCAACCCCGACACTTGGCAGCTCGAGGAGGCCGACCACCACACCGGCATGTGGGCGTGGAAGCATCCGCACCGCGCCACCGGCGAAATTGAGTACGTGCCGCTGCGTGGCGATCTGGTCATGGACAACGTCGACTTTGGCTACACGCCCGACCACGAGGTGTTGCACGGCGTGTCCGTGTTTGCCAAGCCGGGCCAGAAGGTCGCGTTTGTCGGCGCCACCGGTGCCGGCAAGACGACCATCACCAACCTCATCAACCGCTTCTACGACATCGCCGACGGCAAGATCCGCTACGACGGCATCAACGTCAACAAGATCCGCAAGGCCGACCTGCGCCGCTCGCTGGGCGTCGTGCTACAGGACGTGAACCTGTTCACCGGCACTGTGATGGATAACATCCGCTACGGCAACCTGGACGCTACCGACGAGGAGTGCATCGCGGCGGCCAAGCTCGCCGGCGCGGACGACTTTATCACCCGCCTGCCCGACGGCTACGACACCATGCTCACCGGCAACGGCGCCCAGCTGTCGCAGGGCCAGCGCCAGCTGATTTCGATCGCCCGCGCCGCCGTCGCCGATCCGCCGGCAATGATTCTGGACGAGGCCACGTCGAGCATCGATACCCGCACCGAGGCTATCGTGCAGGCCGGCATGGACAAGCTCATGGAAGGCCGCACGACGTTTGTCATCGCGCACCGCCTCTCCACCGTACGCAACTCCGACGCAATCATCTGTCTGGACCACGGCCGCATCATCGAGCGCGGCAACCACGACGAGCTGATTGCCAAGCGCGGGTATTACTACCAGCTCTATACCGGAGCGTTTGAGCTGGAGTAGTTCGGCTCGCCGAGATGGCCGATTTGTCGCTCATTCGTCGGGCATGACCCTAAGGTCAATGCCCTCCTCTTTCGGGGCAAATCGACTCATCTCAACGACCCAAACACAATGCACCGCAACGCATAAGCCCCCGCAGTTCATATGAGCTGTGGGGGCTTTTTTCATGCCAGCCGGAAACCGTATCCCACTTTTCGGGCTCAGAATGGGATGCCGTTTCCCGCTGGGCCCCCTCCGGGAAACGGCATCCCATTTCAAGGGCATAAACCGGGATGTGGTTTCCCCTAACGGCACCTTTGGGAAGCCGCATCCCACTCTGTACACACAAAACGGGATGAGCTTTCCCATGGTGATCCAAGACCAGAAGCATGTCCGATAGCGCGGCCAGGTCAAGAACAACAAGGCAAGCGTCACGCCAATTTGGACGAGCGTCTGCTGCAGTTTGAGGCTGCTGGCCCATATGGTAGAGTTAACCACCCATGAATTTCAGCACACTGCGTGCTACCTGTTCTTTTGTCATTTAGGGGAGTGAACTTGTGAATACTTCTGTCGCCAAGAAGGCCGGCCAGGCGGTGCGCCTGCTCATGATGGTGCTCACGGCAGTTCTCATCTTCTTCTTCATCAATGTTATGCTGCTCGTCTCCGATATCCAGGGCACGGCGCGTGTGGTCAACTACGCCGGTCTGGTGCGCGGTACCACGCAGCGAATCGTTAAGCTCGAGGATGCGGGCCAGCCTCAAGATGACCTGCTCAAAGCCGTGGATTCATACATCAACGGTTTGCGTTACGGAAGTGACGACCTCAACCTCGTCCGTCTCGACGACGATGAGTATCAGGCAAAAATGACCGAGCTTGCAAATTATTTTGATGAGCTTTGCACCGAGATCATCCGTGTGCGCGAAGTCGGCTACGAGAACACCGACATCATCTCCATGAGCGAGGAATTCTTTGGCATTTGCGACGATGCTACGCGACTCGCAGAGGACTACTCTCAGGAGAAGGCGTCGGCGCTCAACTATCTCGAGGGCTTGGTGATCATCGACATCGTGGGCTTGGTGGCGACCTTTGCGGTCGAACTCGTTCGCGCGGTACGCACCGCCGCGCTCAATCGCGAACTGCAGAGCAAAGTCTATCTCGACGAAGCCACGGGGCTGCCCAACAAGAACAAGTGCGAGGAGATCTTGGGGCAGGAGCAGCCTGTCTCCGCGGAGGAGCCCGTTGCGGTGTGCGTCTTCGACCTTAACAATCTGCATATGGTCAATAACAACTTCGGCCATGAGAAGGGCGATGAATACATTCGCTCTTTTGCCCAACAACTGGGAAGTGTGGCGTCGGAGACGTGCTTTGTGGGTCGCGACGGCGGCGATGAGTTTATCGCGGTGCTGCGGGATGCCGACCGAGCCGCTGTGGAATCTTGTCTCACTCGGGTTCGTGCGAACGTGAACGAGTATTCCGAAGTCCACCCCGATATGCCCATCAGCTACGCGGTGGGCTATGCGCTTTCCAGCGATTTTGACGAGCCGCCTACCATGCGCGAACTCTTTTCCCAGGCCGACAAGAACATGTACGTCGATAAGAACCGCGTAAAGACAGCCGAGGCAGCCGGGCCGCAACGCGAGGACCGCTAAACCCGTAGCAAAGGGTAGCTAATTTGGGACGGGACTCTTTTGGCTACTTGAGGAGTTGGGCCATGGCGTTGACGAATTTTTGTACTTGGAGGGTGGGCTCGAGCGGATAGTGCAAAAAGACCGGCACCTCTCGCCCGCACAGGAACGGCACGCCCACAAAGGCCGGGTGCACCCCCGACCATGCGCCGCAGGTGAGCACCGCGTCGCCCTTTTCCTCTGCCTCGTTAAAGAGCGCAAAGTCAAAGCTGTCCACGTCGATCACGTCTACGCCGCCGTCGGCCAACAGATCGATACGCAGACTGTCCATAGCGTCGTTGCCGTGACGGAGCACGCGCAGGCGCATGCCCTCTAAGTCGGCAACTGTGATGCGCGTCTTGCGCGCCAGCGGGCTCGTGCGCGGCAGGTCGATATAAAACGGCACGTTAACGATGCGAAGCTTTTGGCAGGCGTCACCCCAGCGTGGAGTAGAAAAACTCGACTGCACTACATCCACCTCGCGGCCCAAGCTGCGCATGACGGATTCGCGCTCGTCATAGAGGTCGCTTACCGGCACGATCTCAAATCGCAGCGATGGTTCCAGATCGTGGATGTCCGTCCACATCGACAGCGTTTGGCGCCCCGGGCACATCATCGACACGCCCAGACGCACGGCACCGCCATCGCCCGCCGCGCGTCGGGCGCGACGCAGCGCATCCTCGGACTGCCGCATGATCGAGCGCGCGTCGTCCACCAGCAGAGCGCCCGCCGGCGTCACCTTAACACCCGAATGCGAGCGCTCGAACAACGTGATGCCAAACTCGGCCTCGAAGCCCGACACCTGCTTGACGAGCGCCGGGGTCGACACGCGCAATTTTGCCGCCGCACGCGAGAAGCTTCCCAGCTCCGCGGCGGCCGATATGGCCTCGAGTCGTCGATCGTACACGTCAATCTCCCGTTTCCAGACGCATGGCAATGAACTGCCGAAGGGGGTCGTTTTGGCAGGTCACGCGCTCAATTGAGAAAAAACTGCATCGCACAGTATAAACCTACGGTTAACGCCATTCTAACAAATATGCAATTCACCTGCGCAAATGCAAAGCATACGATAACCAGCGAAAACCACGTGGGTCGGTTAATGGGAGCGACCCACCGGGAGACACAAGAAGGGAAGTTCCTATGAGCAATTGGCTTAAGCTCGAGGGCGATGTCTGCGCCGTGACTGGCGCGCTCGGCGGTATGGGCGTCGAGATTTGCCGCGAGTTCGCCCGCAACGGCGCCAACGTCGTCCTGCTCGACCTGGACGAAGAGAAGGTCAAGGCCGCAGCCGCCGACCTCGCCGCCGAGTTTGGCATCCACGCCGAGGGTTACAAGATGAACGCCACCGACGAGGCCGAGGTTCAGGCCGCCGTCGATGCCACCATCGCCGACTTCGGCCGCGTCGACGTTCTCGTCAACACCGCCGGCATCCTGCGCTTCGCCGCCATGGAGGACCTGCCGCTCTCCGACTGGAATGAGGTCATCAACGTCAACCTCACCGGCTACTTCATCACCTCGCAGCGCTTTGGTCGCGAGATGATCAAGGCCGGCCAGGGCCGCCTGGTGCACATCTCGACCGTCGCCAGCCACTCCCCCGAGACGTTCTCGGGCGTGTACAGCTCCACCAAGGCGGGCGTCAACATGATGTCCAAGATGCTGGCTGCCGAGTGGGGCCCCTACGGCGTGCGCTCCAACTGCGTCGAGCCTTGCTTCGTTAAGACCCCGATGTCAGCCAACTTCTACGCCGATCCCGAGGTCGAAAAGAGCCGCAGCCGTCTGATCGCCACGCGTCGCATCGGCGAGGTCAGCGATATCGCCAACGCCGTCATGTTCCTGGCGTCCAAGCGCTCGGACTTTACCACCGGCGACGCCATCAAGGTCGACGGCGGCTTCTCCAACATGATGGGCGACCTCACCGCCAAGCCCGGCGGCCGTCGCGCCTATGCCGACAACTACCTTAAGAACAAGGGTGTCGAGCTCTGGTCCGATGAGTCCGGCGTCGCCAAGCCGACCGACCAGTAAACCAACCTGACAGGGAGGCCCCGCGGACACGCCCGCTCCTCCCCCGTATCGATTAGAAAGAGTCAAATGGCTTCCAGCAACTCCAACAAGGGTCGCGCCGTCGTGCTTTCCGCCGCGTGCGTCACCATGTTCTTTATCAGCTCCATCGCGCTGTATTCCGTCGTGAGCAAGAATCTGCTCGCCGTCTACCCCGAGTGGTCGAGCGCCCTTACCTGGGCTTTTCCCGTCTTCCAGACCATCATGGCCGTGACGGGCATCTTCGCCGGCCGCATCTCCGATAAGATCGGCCCGCGCAACGTCGTTATCGCCGCCGCCGTGTGCTACGGCATGGGCTGGTTCATGTCCGGCACCGTCACCGAGCCGTGGCAGTTCTACCTGTGGTTCTCGCTCGTCGCCGCCATCGGCAACGGCCTGGGCTACAACCCCGCGCTCACCACCGGTCAAAAGTGGTTCATCGACAAGAAGGGTCTCGCCTCCGGCATCACCCTGGCCGCTTCGACCGCCGGTCCCGCCGTGCTGTCCCCGGTGCTCGCCTCGCTGCTCATCCCGAGCCTGGGCATCTTTGGCGCCCTTAAGGCGCTCGGCGTCATCTTCTTTGTGACGATCGCCGCCTCCGCCCTGTTCCTGAAGGCCCCCGAGGCCGGTTGGCTGCCCGAGGGCTTCGAGGCCCCCAAGGGCGGCGCGCACGCTGGCACCTTCGGCGACCTCACCCCGGGCGAGATGGTCAAGACCCCGCGCTTCTGGGTCCTCATCGTCACCTTCGCCTTTGCCGCCACCGCGGGCACCCTGCTCGTGGGCAAGGTTGCCTCCATCGCCGCCGTTCAGCTCTTCGCCGACCCCACGAGCGCCGCGGCCGTCGCCCTCGGCGGTGTGGTGGTCTCCGTCAACACCTGCGCCAACCTGGTCGGCCGTCTGTCCTTTGGCCAGATCATCGACAAGCTCGGCGCCTATAAGTCGCTGCTCATCAGCCTTGTCGTCACCATCGTCGCACTCGTCATCATGTCGATGAGCTTTACGCAGGCCATGTTCTTTGTGGCGCTCGCTCTGCTCGGCTTTAGCTTTGGCGCCCTGCTCGTCATCTACCCGCCGCTCACCGGTGGCGCCTTTGGTACCAGCAACATCGGCGTCAACTACGGCATCATGTTTTTGGGTTATGCCGCTTCCACCTGGATCAGCCAGCCCATCACCGCCGTGCTGTATCACGCCGAGGCCGGCAGCGCCGCCTACCAGCAGTCCTTCTACGGCGCCATTGTGATCGCCGCCATCGCCGTCGTGCTCACCGTCTACATGATGGTCTCCGACAGCAAGAAGAAGTCCGCCTAGTTTTACCGATGCGACAAAGGGACAGTCCCTTTGTCGCATTCCACCGGTCACCAGTATTAAGGAGTCGAAATGTCTGAGCTCAACCCCGTCCGCATTGCCGTTATCGGCGCCGGCGCCATGGGCCGCAACCACATCCGCTTTGTCACCGAGGAGCCCGAGGCCGAGCTCGTCGCCATCGCCGACGCCTTTGAGGGCGCCCGCGCCACGGCTGAGGCCGCCGGCGTGCCGTTCTTCACCGATCCCGCCCAGATGATGGACGAGGTTAAGCCCGAGGCCGTCATCATCGCCACGCCCAACGACCTGCACCTGGGCGTTGCCCGCGAGGCTGTGAAGCGCAATATCGTGCCGCTGGTCGAAAAGCCGATCTCCAACGACCTGGAGGATGCCCAGGCTTTCGCTGCCGAGGCCGAGACCGCCGGCGTGCCCGTGCTCGTGGGTCAGCACCGTCGCCACAACCCCTTCGTCAACAAGGCCAAGGAGATCATCGAGTCCGGCGAGCTGGGCAAGCTCACCGTGTCGAGCTTCCACTACATGATCTATAAGAATGACGAGTACTTCGATGTCGAATGGCGCCGCAAGAAGGGTGCCGGCCCGATCCTGGTCAACCTGGTGCACGACGTCGACCTGCTCCGCTACCTGCTGGGCGAGCCCGTTGCCGTCCAGGGTATGCAGTCCAGCGCCGCCCGCGGTTTTGAGACCGAGGACTCCGCCGTGGTCAACGTCCGTTTTGCCGATGGCGCGCTCGCAAGCATGACCATCTCCGACGCCACCGCCAGCCCCTGGAACTGGGAGGCCACCGCCCGCGAGGATCCGCAGTACCGCCCCTTCGACGCCGACGCCTACTTTATCGGCGGCACTAAGGGCGCCCTGTCGCTGCCCCGCCTGCACCAGTTCTCCTACGACGGCGCCTCTAACTGGCACAAGCCGCTGCAGATGGAGATTCCGGCCGTCGACCCGGCACTGCCGCACAAGATGCAGCTCAAGCACTTTGTGAAGGTTGTCCGCCGCGAGGTCGAGCCCGTCGTGACCCCCGTCGACAACGTTAAGACGCTCACGCTTCTCAACGCTATCAAGGAGGCCGCCGAGACCGGTCAGCTCGTCGAGCTGTAATGCCTTAAGAGCGACCGCGGCAGAAGCCCCATGCCGAACCCTTCGGTCCGTCACCAACAAGCCCCTCTTCTTTGCCCCGCGAGCAGCCTCCTGCCCGCGGGGCATTTTGCTACCTTGCCGACGATTTTTCTGGAGCGGGGGGCTATTTTGCACCTCGGCTTGATTCGTTCGCCACGAAACGCGCCTATCTACTACGTTTAGCCGATCGCCCTCAACCATGCCAAATTTCTCGAAATAAAAACCGCAGGTAGACGGGTTGCATATTTTCGGAAAACCGGGGGATGGTCGACCAATACGGTTCAAACGTAGTAGATAGGCCGTTTTCGTGGCGCGGCCCCAAAACAGCCTTTTGGGACGGGTGGTATCCTTGGTAGCCTTGTGCTGCAAACGCACCTTAAACGCAAGGAGTCCCATGGATCTTATCGCCCAGCTTGCCCGCGAGCTCAACCTTAAGGCCGCCAACATCGAGGCGGCCGTCAAGCTCATCGACGAGGGCAACACCATCCCCTTTATCTCGCGCTACCGCAAGGAAGCCACGGGCGGCATGGACGACGTCGCCCTGCGCGCACTCGACGAGCGCCTGTCCTACCTGCGCAATCTTGAACAGCGCAAAGAGGACGTCATTCTGCTCATCGACGCCCAGGGCAAACTTACGCCCGAGCTCGAACAGCAAATTCGCGAGGCCACGCAGCTCCAGCGTGTCGAGGACCTCTACAAGCCCTACCGCAAAAAGCGCATGACCCGCGCACAGAAGGCCCGCGAGGCAGGCCTGGAGCCGCTTGCCAACATGATCATCATGCAGGCCTCGGCCAAGGGCAGCGCGCTCGACACCGCCGCGGCCTACGTCAACGAGGAAGCCGGCTTCGACACGCCCGAGAAGGCGCTCGCCGGCGCGGCGGACATCGTGGCCGAGACGGTGGCCGAAGACCCCGAGAACGTCGCCGACCTGCGCGCCTTTACGCAAAACACCGCCGACATCGTCGTCGAGGCCACCGACCCCGCCGAAAAGACTCCCTACGAGCCCTACTACAACTATGATGAGCCGCTGCGCCGTATACCCAACCACCGCGTGCTGGCTATCGACCGCGGCGAGCGCGAGGGCAAGCTTCGCGTGCGCGTGAACGTCGACGGCGCTGCCGCCACAGCGCGCCTCGGCAGCCGTTGGCCCCGACGCCAGGGCGTGTTTGCTCCCATCTTCGATGCCGCCATCGCCGACGGCTACAAGCGCCTCATGGCCCCCTCGCTGGAGCGCGAGGCCCGTGCCAAACTCACCGTCCGTGCGCAAACCGAGGCCATCAACGTCTTTGCCAAGAATCTCGAGGGCCTGCTCTCGGCACGCCCCGTGCGCGGCGCCCGCGTGCTCGCGCTCGATCCGGGCTACCGCACCGGCTGCAAGGTCGCCGTCATGGACGAGACCGGCAAGCTGCTCGACCATGGCGTGGTCTACCCCACCAAGCCGCGCCACGACGTCGCCGGCACCAAGCGCGAACTCGCCCGCCTCGTCAAAAAGGACAGCGTCAACACCATCGTCATCGGCAACGGCACCGCCAGCCGCGAGACCGAGGAAGTCGTCTCGGAGTTCATTGCCGAGCAGGCGCCTGGGCTGCGATACACCATTGTTAACGAGGCCGGCGCGTCGGTGTACTCCGCCTCCGAGCTCGCGAGCCAGGAGTATCCCGACCTGGACGTCACCGTGCGCGGCGCCATGAGCCTGGGCCGCCGCCTGCAGGACCCACTGGCAGAGCTCGTCAAGATTCCGCCCCAGTCCATCGGCGTGGGCCAGTACCAGCACGACCTTGACCAGGCCGAGCTCTCGCGCACCCTGGGCCACGTGGTGGAGGACGTCGTCAACCGCGTGGGTGTCGACGTGAACACCGCGAGCGCGAGCCTGCTGGGATACGTATCGGGCATTACGCCGAGCGTGGCCAAGAACATCGTGGCCTACCGCGAGGAAAACGGTGCCTTTACCGATCGCCGCCAGCTTAAGAAGGTCCCCAAACTGGGGCCCAAGGCATATCTCAACGCCGCGGGCTTCCTGCGCATCAGCGGTGGCAAGAACCCGCTCGACGCGACGAGCGTCCACCCCGAGAGCTACGAGGTGGCCACGTCCGTCCTGGAGCGCGCAGGCGTTAAAGCCAGCGAGCTCAGCCGTGGCGGCGTGCCCGACATTGAGCGCCGTCTGGGCAGCATCTCGGCGCTGGCAAGCGACCTGGACTGCGGCACCCTCACGCTCATCGACATCGTCAACGAGCTCAAGAAGCCCGGCCGCGACCCGCGCGACGACGCGCCCGAGGTGGTCTTTAGCCGCTCGGCACTTTCCATCGATGACCTGGAGCCCGGCATGGAGCTCAAGGGCACGGTGCGCAACGTTGTGGACTTTGGCGCCTTCGTCGACGTGGGCGTGCACCAGGACGGCCTCGTACACATCTCCAAGCTGGCCAACCGCTTCGTCAAGCACCCGAGCGACGTGGTACGCGTCGGCGACACGGTAAAGGTGTGGGTGGAAAAGGTCGATCGCGACCGCAAGAAAATCTCGCTCACCATGGTGCAGGGGAAGTAAACCACCTAAAGCAAGGGTCCCCCCTCTCGCGACGTGCAAAATCGCGAGTATTCTGCAATTTCCGCCGCCCCGAACGCCCCTCAGAGGCAATAAAGTCAAAAACAGCCCCCGTTTTAGCGTCGTCAGAGCCAAAACGGGGGCCGTTCCATGCTTCGGTCAACTGATAAAGACCTTTACCTTGCTGAATACTCTCAATTTTGCACGGCGCAGGCGGGGGTACCTTTGCCCACGGCAGGATATGGAAGCCAATCGCCAACTTGCTGGCAAGCTCGTGCCGGCAGCCCCGGCCTTTCCTTTGCCTAGCGCGACCCTCGCGGAGCGCGTGAGCGATAGGGAAAGGAAAGGCCGGGGCGAACAACCCACGGTACAGTCGGTGTTCGCGCTACGGCAGGATATGGAAACCGAGCGCCGCGATATCCTTGGCAAAACCGCGCACGGTATCGAGCGAGACCTCGTACGGGTCGCGACCAATGTTCTTGCGCTTGGCCAGGATGCTGTTGGGCACCGTAATGATCTGGCAACCGCAGGCCTCGGCCTGGTAAATGTTGATGAGCTCGCGCGTGGACGCCCACAGGACCTCGCAGCTGGGCTTTGCGGCGGCCTTCTTGACCGACTCCGTCATAAACGGAATGGGGTCGACGCCGGTATCGGCGATGCGGCCGGCAAAGAGCGAGATGATGGACGGCGTCTCGGCGTCGACGGCCTCGACCATCTCATCAACCTGCGTAGGCGTAAAGATGGTGGTGACGTTGACCTTGATGCCGTCGGCCGAAAGCTTGCGCACCAGCTCGGCGGTGGACTCGCCCTTGGTGGTCACGCACGGAATCTTGACGTAGACGTTCTCGGCCCAGGTAGCGATCTCGCGCGCCTCGACCTCCATGGTCTCGACGTCGTCGGCAAAGACCTCAAACGAGACGGACACATCGGTGATGTGGGTCAGGACCTCTTTGGCAAACGCACGGTAATCCGTCACGCCGCCCTTCTTCATAAGGGACGGGTTGGTCGTGAAACCCTGAACGTTGCCGTTCTCGTACATGTCGAGCATGCCCTCGAGGTTTGCACCGTCAGCGAACACCTTGATTGCCATCTGCCTGATTCCTTTCGTTAGCATACGGCCGATAAACTGCTAAACACTTTACCTACGTTTATCAAGGCGTGAGCTGCGGTTTTTTATCTTCTCGGCGAACGGTATAAACACCTCAGTGTTTGGATTGATAAATCGATTGAGCATGTAAAAGCAAAGAGTCGCAGTTTGGGCAAACGTCAGAACGCGGGATTCATTAGATGAGGCCGAAATGCTGCATCGCTGTGACGGTGCCGTCGTGTGCGACATCATCAGTCACGTAGTCGGCGAGCGCCTTGACCTCGGGCATGGCGTTGCCCATGGCCACGGCCGTCTCGACAGCGGCGAGCATACCCAGATCGTTGCCGGAATCGCCAAAGCCAAAGGTGCGCGCGTTGCCGGTGCGACCCAGGTATTCCAGCGCTCGCGCCACGCCCACGCCCTTGTCAATGCCCTTGGGGCTCAGCTCGCGATTCTGACCACCGGTGTTGCACAGCTCAAACTCGCGATCGATAAAGCCGTCATCGTTGGCTACGCGAGCCAGGTCGCTCGCGACGATGCACACCTTGCCCACGCGCAGACGGCCGTCGACGCGCATCTCCTCGGCGCTGTGCACCACAGAAGTGCCGATCAGAGACGGCTGCTCAACACCCGCGGGTTCCAGGGCAAAGGTAGCCACGTTGGTCTCGAAAAAGGCTTCAATCCCTGCCGCGGCCATACGGCGTGCCAGCTCCTCGATAACGTCCTCATCAAAGCAGTCCTCGTGTACCACGCGGCCCTCGACCTCGAGCGTCGCTCCCGCCATGGCAACGACACCCGCCGGGTTCAGCGCGCGCAGGCCATCGGCAATCAGCCACAAGGGACGACCCGTGCAGATAAATGCCTGGTGTCCCGCGTCGCGCAGACGATGAAACGCCTCGACGACCGCCTGCGAGGGGTGAACCGCCGAAAAGTCCTTGTCGGTCATGTTGTCGGGATCGAACGACGTCAGCGTGCCGTCCACGTCAAAAAAGAGCACGGCGGAATCGGGGCACGCATCAATCATATGGGTTCCTTTCGGGGGCGAGAGTAAACGAAGTATCCATCATATAATGGAGCGACGCAACCAGAGAGGTCACCCATGGAATTTTACGCAAGCTGCCCCGAGGGCTTTGAGTCCGCACTCGCCGATGAGCTTAAACGCCTCGGACTTTCGCATGTTCGCCGGCTGAAGGGCCGTGCTACGTTTGAGGGCGAGCTCGAAGAAGGCTACCGCGCCTGTCTGTGGTCGCGCCTGGCGAGCCGTGTGTTCGTGGTACTCGGGCGCTTTGAGGCGCAGGATGCCGATGAACTGTACGATAGCGTTTACGACATCGCCTGGGAGACCATCATCCGCCCCGGCGCCACCATCGCCATCACCGCCCGCGGCGTGACCGAGCAGCTGCGCAACACGCGCTTCTCGGCCCTGCGCGCCAAAGACGCGCTGTGCGACCGTCTGGCCGAGACCACGGGCCGTCGCGCCGACGTCGATGCCGCCGACCCCGATGTTCACCTGTTGCTTTCGCTGCGTCAGCGCCGCGCGAGCATCAGCCTGGACCTTTCGGGCGACCCGCTGTTCAAGCGTCTGCCGCCCGCTGCGACTCGTGCCGGCGAGGGCGCACACGTGTTGCGCCCCGACTACGCCGCCCTGGTGCTGGCGCAGGTCGGCTGGACCGCACTATGCGAGCGCGAGCTGACGGCCGACGATTACGAAAACGAAGCCCTTCCCACGCTGATCGATGCCTCGTGCGCCGGCGGCGGTCTGCTGCTGGAGGCCGTGAACATTCTGACCGACCGCGCCCCGGGCGCCGCACGCGAGCGCTGGGGCTTTGAGGGCTGGCAGCTGCACGACGCTGTCCTGTGGGAGCAGCTGCTTGCCGAGGCGCGCGAGCGCGAGGCGGCAGCGCGCGAGCGCCAGGCGCGCATCGTGGCCGTAGACATCGACCCCGCCGCCCGCAAGACTGCCGAGCGCATGGTCAAGTGCGCCGGCTACAAGCGTTTTGTCGACTTTTGTGCCGCCAAGCCCGCCACCGTGCTGGACCATGCGGGCGCCGTCGCCGGTGCCGCCCTGGTCGCGGACACGACCGAGACCCCGCTTTCGCTCATGCACGATGCCATGACGCTCATCGGCGAGCTGCGCCGCGCCCCCGAGCTCGCTTCGGCGCCGGTCGCCGCTCTCACCCGCGACGGCTTGCTGGCCCGCGCGCTCCACGCCGAGCCCGAGCGCTCGATCGCCGTCATGCCCAATAACGAGGAGGCGGCTCTTGAGGTTTGGCCCTCACTCGACCACGCCGCTGCAGCGTTTGAGGCTGCGACCAGCGCGGATGCCGAGGCCGAGGTTGCGGATGCCAACGAAGCCAACGACGAAGCCGCCGCTTCCTCCATGCCCGAACCTGCCGCCACGCTCGACTTGGGCGACGGCAAGCCGCTGCCCGTGCTCATCCCGGAGTCCGAGCAGTTCGCCAACCGCCTGCGCAAGAATGCCCGTCTGCGCCGCAAGTGGGCCAAGCGCGAGGGCGTGAGCTGCTATCGCGTCTACGATGCCGACCTGCCCGACTACTCCGCTGCCATCGACCTGTACGAGGGTTGCCCGCAGACGCCGGGCCGCTGGCTCGTCATCGCCGAATACGCCGCGCCCAAGACCATCGACCCCGCGCTGGCCCAGGCCCGCATGCTCGACATCTTGGCCATCGCGCCGCGCATCCTAGATGTTCCCGCCGAGCATGTGCACGCCAAGGCCCGCATGCGCTCGCGCGGCGGCTCGCAGTACGGCAAGCAGGGCGCCGGCAAGGGTGCATCGGGCGAGCGCGCCAACATCGCGCGCCGTCGTCTGCCGCTCATCGAAGAGGGTGGACTCACCTTTGCCGTCAACTTTGATGACTACCTGGATGTGGGCATCTTCTTGGATCACCGCGTCACCCGCAACCTGGTGCGCGAGCACGCCAAACAGGCGCGCCGCTTCCTCAACCTGTTCGCCTACACCGGCACCGCCACCTGCTATGCGGCCGACGGCGGCGTCGAGGAAACCGTGACAGTCGACCTTTCCAACACCTACCTGGACTGGGCCGAGCGCAATATGCGCCAGAACGGCTTTGTTGGTCCGCAGCATCATTTTGTGCGCGACGACGTGCTCGCCTGGATTCGCGACCAGCGCCAGACGCGCAACCGCTGGGACCTGATTTTTGTCGATCCGCCCACGTTTTCGAACTCATCCAAGATGGGCCGCCGCACCTGGGATGTCCAGCGCGACCATGTTGAGCTTTTGGCCGGCGTATCGCGCCTGCTCGCACAGGGCGGCCACGCCATCTTTAGCTGCAACCTGCGCGGCTTCCGCCCCGAGACGCGCAAGCTCGCGTGCGCGGGCGTCGTGCTGGAGGACATTACGGCGCAGACCATCCCCGAGGATTTCGCGCGCAACCAGAAGGTGCACCACTGCTATATCGTGCGCCGCCTGCCCATTGAGGACGCCATGGCAGAGGTCGGCTTTAGCGCCGAGGAGATTGCCGAGCGAACCGAGGAGCTGCGCAACCCCGAGGTCCGCAAGCCTCGCGCGGCAGTGCCCACGCACGCGCAGGCCGGCAACGGCAAGTCCAACTTTGCCGGCAAACCCTCCCCTGCCGGCAAGTCCAAAAAGAAGAAGTTCTACGCCAGCAAGCCCAAGGGCAAATAACAAAGTTGCGGTGGAATTGGGATGGCGGACGCCGTCCTACCCTTGGGTGACCAGGCGATAGCCGATACCCACGTGCGTTTGGATATAGCGCGGGTGCGCGGGGTCGGACTCGATCTTCTTGCGCAGCGTGCCCATAAAGACGCGCAGGCTCGCCAGGTCGCTCTTAGTTGCCGTGCCCCAAATCTCGTGCAGGATAAACTGGTGCGTTAGTACCTTGTCGGCGTTATGTGCCAGCAGGCACAAGAGCTTGTACTCAATCGGCGTCAGATGCAGCTCCTCGCCATCCATCGTGGCAATGCCGGCATCAAAGTCGATATGCAGCTCACCGGTATCGAACGAGCCCTCGGAGGCAACACCACCCGTTTGCGCATACGAAAGGCGCCTGAGCGTCGTGCGAATGCGTGCAAGCAGTTCCTCGACCGAAAACGGCTTGGTCAGGTAGTCATCGGCGCCGGCATCGAGCGCGCGAATCTTGTCCGCGTCCTCGCTGCGCGCCGAGACCACGATGATCGGCATGCCCGACCATGCGCGCACCGACTCCACCACCTTGACGCCGTCCATATCGGGCAGGCCCAGATCGAGCAGCACGATGCTCGGTGCCTGCGATGAGGCGGCGGCGATGGCGGCATGGGCGGTCTCCACGGCCATATGACGCAAGCCGTGCGCCTCGAGCGCGGCAACAATAAGGTTGCGGACGGCGGGATCGTCCTCAACGACCAAGATGAGCGGTTTTACGGCAGAGTTCGGCACAGCGCTACTCCTTATCAAACGAAACGTCGGCGACGGGAAGCTCAATCGTAAAGACCGAGCCGTGCGGGTCCGCCGCGGCAACCTCTATGCTACCGCCATGCGCCAGCGCAATGGAGCGGCAGAGCGAAAGACCCAGGCCCACGCTGCGATGGCTGTCGGCAAGACCGTGGTTGGCGGTGTAGAACGACTCAAAGATTCGCTCGCGGTCCTCGGGCGCAATGCCCGGGCCGTCATCGGCCACCGAGCACGCCACGCGTCCATCGTCGACGCTAATCGAAATCATGATATGCGAGCCTGCGGGCGTATAGGTGATGGCGTTGTTCACCAGATTGACCACCAGCTGCACCATCAGGCGCGCATCGACGTTGACGAGCGCCGGCTCATCGCACGCCACCACCTTAAGGTCGTGCTCGCGCACGGCAGGGTTCACGTGGCGCAGCGCCTCCTCCACGATATCGTCCATGAGCTCGAGCGTGGTCGACAGGCGCATACCGCCGCCCTCGAGCTTGGTGATGGCGAGCAGGTTCTCGACGGTGGCGTTGAGCCATTGCGCATCCGAGCGAATGGACAGGAGCAGGCCGCGGCGCGTCTGGGCGTCGAGCACGGCGGTGCCGGTCGAGCCCTGGTCGAGCAGCACATCGGCATTGCCCGAAATACTGGTGAGCGGCGTGCGCAGGTCATGCGAGATGGAGCGCAGCAGGTTGGCGCGCAGCTGCTCATTTTTGGCAAGCACCGCCGCCTCCTCGCGGGCCTCCATGGCGCGGGCGCGATCGAGCGCCAGCTCGCCTTCGCTCACGATGGCATCGGCAAGTGTCCGCTCCTCATGCGTCAGCACGTCGGGCTCGGCAACGATAGCCAGCACGCCCACCACCGAGGCGGGATCGCCCGAGCGCGCGAAGCCGTCGCCTGTGCGAACCGTCAGGTAGATGCCATAAAACGCCGAGCCGCCAAACGTGGCGTCGAGCGGCGTTCCCACATAGGCGGACGCCGAGAGCCGAGGCGGCATCTGCGGCGCCAGTTCGTGCACCGGTGCGGCATCGCCCACGGCCGTGTAAGTCGCGCGCGGCAGCAGGTCATCGCCCTCGGCGTCGGCGCTGTACCACACGACAGGGCAGCCCGAAAGACGCGCCAGCTGCGTGGCCATGGCGTGAACGATCTGATGCTGATCGGCGCACCGCTGCAGCATGCGGTTGGTCTCGAGCACCATATGTGTGCGGCGATCGCTGGCGGCAGCCTGTGCCAAGGCGCGGCGCAGGGCCAACGCAATCGAACTCGACACAAGCGAGACCACGAACATGATGAAGAACATGCCGGGATAGCCGCGGTCGATAAGCGACAGCGAGTAGCGCGGGTCGACAAACAAGAAGTTGTAGAGCGCCACGGCGGCAGCCGAGCTCAGCAAGCAATACAGGCGACTCCAGGTAAAGAATGCGCACAGCTGAACGGCAAACACATAGACGATCATGATGCTCGGCGCGAGACCCGGATGGTCGAGTAGCGCGCCCACAATCGTCGCCGCGACCAGCAGCCCCACCGATACGCAGGCGTCATACAGAGGAGTGCGGCGCGTCAGCGTTGTGCGCCGCCACCAAAAGCTATCGGCAATATCGCCGTCCGTACGGACGTCCATCAGCGTCCCGCCCCTCTCTCAAAAACAAAAACCACCACAAAGGGACAGGCACCTTTGTGGTGGTTTCCCTTGTGGTGGTTCCAAGTGTATAGCCTTTGCAACCGGCGGTCGCTAGACAAACAGCACGTGCGCGAGCAGGGCACACACGCACACCGCTCCAAATACCAGTGCCACGATCGAGATCACGCGGTCGGCCATGTCCATGTTGGCACGATTCGTAAAGAACCGATCTTCGGCGGCGTCGACGCGCGCCTCACGCACCATTTCGACCACCGCCTCACGGCCATCGAGCGCCTTTGTATCCATGTTTACCTCCCCGGCCTCATGCTTATCCATCAAAAACCAACTCCGTGTAGCCGCCGACGTCTACGGCCGCTCGTTGGGAGCCAGGCGTTGCATCTTGTTCACGGCCTTGAACTTGGTGAACAGCGGCACGTACTCAAAGCTCACGTTGGAGTTCTCCAGGCCGTACCAACGCGCGGGCGTGCCGGCGGCGCGGCGAATGATGTACTTGAGCGTGATGGCCGTACGCTCGCTGGGCTCCACATCGCTTTCGGGCGCCAGAAGCTTACGGATCAGGACGAACTTGAACGTGCCGATGTTACCCGGATCCTTGTAGACCGAGTAGTCATGCGTCTGCGGCGGCAGCTCGCCGGTGGCAGCCAGGTCCTGAACAACCTGACGCAGGTAGGCATTGACGCGCTGGTTGATCTTGTAGCCCAGGTACAGGTGCACGCGGAACACGTAGTCGGTGCCGAACGTCTCGACCGAATAGGCAAAGGTGTGCGGTTCGTCCATGGTCTCGACATTCACGAACCACCAGGCGCGGGCACGCTTGGGATGCTTGTCCAAGATCGAATAGACGATATCGCGGTCGATGTAGTCGGTATGGGTGTCCTTGGTCAGGTACACGACGTTGTCACTCATGCGCTCGTAACGGTCGTCGTCGCGCAGGCGCTTGAGCTGCGGCAGGTAGCTGCGCAGCGGCAGCAGCGTAAACTGGCGCTGCTCGACCGCCGTGCCGTTGTACCAGCACACCATAATGCCCATGATGAGTGCAGCCATGAGGATGGTGAAATAGCCGCCGTGGAAGAACTTGGTGAGCGAGCTCACGAAGAAGAAGCCTTCGAGCAAAAGGAAGAAGGCCGCGAAGATCCACGGAGCAACCTTGAGCTTGCGCTCCTCGTGCAGGTAGAAGAAGAGCAGCAGCGTGGTGCACATCATAGTCAGCGTAATGGCAAGGCCGTACGCGGCTTCCATATGCGCCGAGTTCTGGAACAGCAGCACCACGATGACGCAGCCGACAAGCATGACGTTGTTGACCATGGGGATGTAGAGCTGGCCCTTGGTCTCGGCAGGGTAGAAGACCTGCATGTGCGGCATGAGGTCCAGACGGCTGGCCTCGGACACCAGCGAGAATGCGCCGGTGATGAGCGCCTGCGAGGCAATGATGGCCGCAACGGTGGAAAGGCCTACGGCAAACGGACGCAGGCCCGGGGCGAGCATCTGGTAGAACGGGTTGAGGTCGGCAATGCCCATGAGCTCGGGGTTGGCAGCGTTGTTCATAAGCCAAGCGCCCTGGCCCATATAGGAAAGCAGCAGGCAGCACTTAACGAACGGCCAGGTAGCGTAGATGTTGCCGCGGCCGACGTGGCCCATGTCGGAGTAGAGTGCCTCGGCACCGGTGGTGGCGAGGAAGCAACTGCCCAGAATCATGATGCCCGCGTGGTTGTTGGGGCTCAGCAAAAAGGCGATGCCGCGGAGCGGGTTGAGGCACAGCAGCACGGCGGGGTGCTGTAAGACAAAGAACAGACCCGTGCCGCCCAGGAATAGGAACCACAGCGTCATGATGGGGCCAAAGGCGTGACCGATCTTGGCCGTACCGATGCGCTGTACCAAGAAGAGCACGATGATGATGGCGAGCGTAATGGCGACGACGCGGCCCTGGTCATCGCCCAGCACGGCATGAACCGCCGGGATAGTGCGCAGGCCCTCGATGGCCGTGGTAACGGTAACGGCCGGCGTCAGGATGCCGTCGGCGAGCAACGCGGCGCCACCCAGCATGGCGGGGATGATAAGCCACTTGCCGCAGCGCTTGACCAGGCTGTACAGGGCAAAGATGCCGCCCTCACCATGGTTATCGGCGCGCAGCGAGATGAGCACATACTTGATGGTGGTCAGCAACGTGACCGTCCACACGACAAGGGAGAGCGCGCCGAGCACGAACTCCTCCGTGACGCTTCCGATGCCGCCGTTGCCGGCAACGAGCGCCTTGGTTACATACATGGGGCTGGTGCCGATATCGCCGTACACCACGCCCAGCGTGACGAGCATCGCCGAGATGCTCACAGGAATCGCAGCGTGCGAGGCTGCCTCCTTGGCCTTTTGTTCCATAAGCCGGTTTCCTCCCAACTTTAATGTTCGAAGGGATTATAGGTAATCGGCCCATGTTTTAATGCACTGTTTTCCCAGCTAGATAAAGATTTATACAGTCTTTAGGCTACCGCGGCGATATGAAGTGTGACAAAGGGACTATCCCCTTGTCACATTCGTCATTTTCCGAGCCAGTTTTTGAACCACCACTCCATGGAGCGGCTCATCTCGGCCATAAAGGAGCTCGTGTGCTTGCGGGTGTAGATATCCACGACGCGCTCCCCCACCTCGCGGGCGTGCGGGCGAAACATCGCATCCATCTCGGCCACCTGCGCATCCATAGTCGCGGCATCCGCACGGCAGTAGCGCTCCTCGTGCACCAGGTTCACCACGGGGTGCGCGATTGCCGGGCGCTCCTTACGGGGCGTGCCGATGATGAGCATCGACAGCGGCATGGTATAGGGCGGCAGATCGAGCAGCGCGGCAACTTCCTCGGCGTTCTCGACGATGTCGCCGATATAGCAGCTCCCCAGCCCCAGGGCCTCGGCGGCAACCACGGCGTTTTGCGCGGCGATCACGGCATCCTGCGCCGCGATGGCAAAGTCGCCCAGACCCGGCGCGCGGCGGGGCGCCTTGCCCGTACGCTCTACAAACTCGGGCTCAAAGCAGCCCACGTGCTCAAACAGATCGATCCACTTGGCATAGTCGACCACAAATATAAGTGCCCAGGGCGCCTTGGCGATCATGGGCTGGTGGTCGCACAGGTCGGCCAGGCGGTCGAGCGTTGCCTGCTCGCGGACGCTCACGATGGAATACATCATCATGGCGCCCGCCGACGGCGCGCGGCTCGCCGCATGCAAGATCGCCGCCCGCTGCTCGTCGGTCACCGCCACGGGACGGTCGTCGTCATCACGCGCGAAGGCACGCGTGGACGAGCGGTGTTCCAAGATGTCCAGCGCCGCGTTGCCCGTAGTCTCGACCGGATAGCCGCCCGCGTCCACGCCCACAGCTCCGCCGCAGTACTCGGTGCCCGTCATACAAACCTGCTCGCCCATAGCTCTATCCTCGCTAATTCTTTAAGAAGCCTTTACGTTTCCGTGTAATTCCCGTCCATTATCGCGCAGGCCGCCACTACATTGCGCCACACCGCCGCACGTGCGCGTTAATATGGCTGGTTGTTGTGCGCAGCCACCAATTGCAGCGCATATCTTGGTAACAATCGGGTAAACCCCCGCTTTCGTACGTTTTAGTTTGTGAGGAGTCTCAGCATGTTCGCTGCCGCCATCTCGCTCGTCGGTCTTGCGGCGACCGTCTACCTTGTCTTGCGCGAGGCCAAGGCCATTCGCGCTCAGTCGGGCACCGTTGCCAAAAGCGCTCTTGGGTGGAGCGTCGTCTTCGGCCTGTTCCAGGTCTTTTTGACTATTTGGGGCGCCATTGGCCTCGTCGCCCAAAACGAGCCGCTCGCCTTTGTGATGCTCATCCTGACCAACGCCATCCTCACCGGATGCGCCTGGGCCAGCATCGCCCGCGATCGCATCGCCCCGCGCGTCTTTGCGTTCGCCAAGCCCGACGCCCCCGCCCCCACCGGCAAGCTCGCCCGCCTGCGCGGCGCCTTTGTGGGCAAACCACTCGTCGCCGCCGTCCTGTGCCTGCTGCTCGCCGGCGTCTTTGCACTGCTGGGCATGGAGGTCTCGTCCAACCACGACTTTACCTGGGTCTACCCCCTGTGCATCCTGCTCGAGTGGGCCATCATCACCGTGCTCATGATCGGCTTGTTCTTCCTGTTCCAGCGCCACGGCGCAGCTCCCGCGGTCCTGGCCTTTGCCCTCTTTGTCCTGGGCATTGCCGAGTTCTTCGTCATCACGTTTAAATCCATGCCCATCCAGCCGGGCGACCTTTCGGCCATCTCCACCGCCGCCGCGGTCGCCGGCACCGGCTACACCTTCTCCATCTCGCTGTTCTGTGTGCTGTCCATGGGCTTTACCGCCATCGCCATGCTGCTGTGCGAGTACGCCGGCCTGGTGGCACCGCACCGTCAGAAGGGTGCCGCCAACGCCAAGCGCATGCTGCTCACCAACCTGCTCGTGGCAGTGCTGTGCCTGGGCGGCGTAACCGCGCATGTCACGCTCATCGACTACTACAACACCCTCGGCATCACCGTCTACACCTGGCGCCCGCTCGAGAGCTACTGGCGCGAGGGCTACCTGCCCGCCTTTATTAGTGCGGCGCAGTCCATCAAGCCGCCCAAACCCGCCGACTACTCCGTCGACGATGCCAAGGCCACGCTCAAAAAGTACGCCAAGGCCTACGACAAGTCCGACGCGGCCAAGAGCGACGAGCGCGCCGCCGCAAAGGAGCAGTTCGACAGCGAGAAGCCCACGGTCATCGCCATCATGAACGAGACCTTCTCAGACCTTTCGATCTACCAGAACATGCGCGCCGGCTACGAGGGCCCGCAGTACTTTAAGAACCTGTCCAACTGCCTCAGCCGCGGCAAGCTCTATGTGAGCGCCTACGGCGGCGGTACCGCCAATACCGAGTTTGAGTTTATGACCGGCAACTCCATGGCCAACCTGGGCTCGGGCGTGTACCCCTACACCATCTACAACATGGAGACGACCGGGAACCTGGCAGAACAGTTCAAATCGCTCGGCTATTCCACCACGGCCATGCACCCCAACCACGCGACCAACTGGAACCGCGAGAACGTCTACAAGGACTTTGGCTTTGACCAGTTCCTGCCTATCAATGACTTCCAGGGAGCCGACACCCTGCGCGGCATGGTGACCGACCAGGCTACCTACGACAAGATTCTTGAGCTGCTCGACCAGAACGCCGATCCGCAGTTTATCTTCGACGTGACCATGCAGAACCACTCGGGCTACGATACGGGCCTGCTGCCGGTCGACAAGCAGATGCACCTGAATATCGACACGACCGATTTGGACGCCAAGACCGTCGAGGACGGCACGCTCTCCGATGTCGACGAGTATGTCTCGTGCATCGAGCAGTCCGACCAGGCGCTGCGCTACTTCCTCAACGCCCTGAGCAAGCTCGACCGTAAGGTGGTCGTGGTGTTCTGGGGCGACCACCAGCCGTTCTTCCCGTCCAAGTTCAACGACAAGTGGTTTACCGGCGAGGACGATGCCACGCATCAGGAGCGTCTGTGGCAGACCGACTACATCATCTGGGCTAACTACGACGTTGCCGGCTGCGACCAGACGAGCGAGGTCGACGACCTGTCCACCAACTACCTGTCCACGCAGCTGATGCAGCTGATCGGCGCACCGCTGACCGACTATCAGAAGGCGCACATGACGCTGCGCGAGTCGCTGCCCGCTATCAACTCCGTGGGCTACGAGGACGCCAGCCTGCGCTGGGCGCTCTCCTCCAACGTCACCGGCGACGACGCCGCTGCCGCAGCCGCCACCAAGGCGCGCGAGGATTACGCCAAGATGCAGTACTACGAGATGTTCCGCGACGGCAAGAACGTCTACACCGAGCACTTCCAGACCGAGGCCAACGAAACCGACCCCAACCTGGCGCCAGGTACAACCAAGATCAAGTAGCGGGTCACTCATAACTGAAACGTCTGTCCGGGCGGAGGCATATAAGGTTCCCTGCTCGGACAGTCCTGCGCAAGACGAAGGCCACGTTATGTGGCCTTCTTTGTTTGCGGAAAGTGTGTCCCGGAATTCTTGTCTGGAATGGGATGCAGTTTCCGCTTGGGACCCGATTGGGAAAGTGTGTCCCACTATTCAGCTGGATTCCGGGATGTATTTTCCGGTTGAGGCTCGTTGGGAAAGTGCGTCCCACTTTGGGGGCTGATTCTGGGACGTGGTTTCCGGTTGGCTCTCATTGGGAAAGTTCATCCCATTTCTCGGCCTAATTATGGGACGCAGTTTCCCGTTGAGGACCCTTTGGGAAAGTGCGTCCCGGTCTGGGCGCTCAAACTGGGATGGATTTTCCGGATGAGGGCTTGACGGAAAATGCGTCCCGTTCCGGGCGCTAATTGTGGGATGCAGTTTCCGCTTGCGGAGTCTCCACTCAACAGAAAACCCGGGTGGCCTGTTTTTGGCTACCCGGGTTTTTGGGTTGTCGATATGTTCGACTGGCTACTAGTGGGTCTTGCGGCGCTTGATCAGCATGATGAGGGCTATCACTACGAGCGTTGCTCCCGCTGCTGCTGCGGTGGCGACTAGGGCGAATGTTTGGTCGCCGGTGTTTGCGAGGTTCTTCGCTGTGGTCGTAGTCTTGACCTTGGTGTCGGTCTTAGCTCCGTTGTCGGACTTGGGCTTGTCCGGGTTCGTCGGGGTCTCAGGAGTCTCGGGGTCCTTTGAGCCTTCGGAATCGGTTGGGCCGGCGGTGTTTACCAGCGTATGGTCCAGGAACTTCTTGGCGCCCGCACTTGCCTGTGAGAACAGGCGGCGCGTGCGGATCGGGGTGGCGTTCACCGTTGTGAGCGCCGTCTCCTCGGCCTCGATATTCACGAGCGTCGTGCCGGTGTCGAGGCCCACGTCGTTGTATCCCACGTGGCAGTAATACTGCGCACCGTCATCGTCTGCGGTCAGGTCAATCTCGAGCTTTGAGGCCGTTCCAGCCGCGAGGTTGCCATCGGCACCCACGAGCTTAAACTCTGTCTCGCCGCGGCCCTTGCGGTACCACATATAGGTCGGTGCCAGCCCTGTTTCGCTATCGTCGGCACCGAGTTGCTTCACATAGCCAATCGCCGAGAGCGTCAGGTGGCTTCCCGCCGTGCGCTCAACCGAAGAGTCGTATCCAAGATCCGACCCCTCCGCAGCATCCGCTGCAGGTCCGCTCACGGTCATCGTCATGCCATCGGGCATGGTCTTGACCGTGATGATTGCCGAGCGAATACCTGTTTCGGTCGTGGATCCATTCTTAACGGCGGCGATGGCGAATCGATACTCCGTATTGGGCTGCAGCCCATCCCACTTGAGCGAGGTCTGCGTGTTGTCGGCAATCTTCCAGCTATTGACGACCGCATCCGCCGCATTGCTCTGCAGCATGCCCACGCCGTAGCTAAAGCCACTCTTGTTTGCGAGTACATCGTCCCAGCTAAACGTAACGCTGGTCGAATCGACGGCGTTTGCCGTAAAGCCCGTCACGGCCGGCGCGTCGGGCATCTCGACGTCCTTAACGTCATAGCCCACGATCCAGAACTGGTCGGTGTCCTTGGTGCCGAGCTTGTCGCCCGAGTCTGCCTCGAACTTGTCGACATCCACCGCGTTGACGCCCAGACGCCACACAAAACCGTACTTGCCCTGCGCGGCCTCGGGCAGGTTGTCGACGGTGCCGCCGTATTCGGTCGATTCACTCGAGGAGTTACCCGTAGTAAAGCCGGCGTTGGCACCAAAGCACAGGCCGCCAAACAACTCGTGCTTTGCGAGCTTCGCGCCCATGACAACGCTGCCGTTCAGCGTCAAGCCGAGCTCGAGCTCCTGCTCCTTGCCCTCCTCGACTTCGATGGTCTGCTCAATGCTCGCCCCCGACTGCGCGGCGGCGCCGTTAAACCCATCGTGCGTGTAGGCGCGCGTTACGCCAGGCTTGCCCAGGCCAAAGGAATCCCCAACGGGAGTCTCGCCGTTGAGCGTCGTTTGATAGGTTCCGGGTTCTCCCGACCGGTTGGTCAAAAAGTAGCTGAGCGGCGTCATATTGTGCTGTTTGGCAATGCGGTCATAGGCCTCGACATTAACGACCGAGGTCTGCGCGCCGAGCGACACGGGCGCCGCCATCACGCCCTTGCCACCAGTTTCCTCATTTTCGATCTCATACTCGTAATAGACCATCGGAATCGTGTAGAGCACGGCCTTGTCACCCTCGCCGGCATGCGACTCATAGCTTACGCTTGCGCTGACCGTGCGCTCGCTCCGGTAGTCATAGCATCCCCCGGCGGCAAAATCGACTGAAGCATTCATCGCGACCAGGGGCGGACCGGTCTGCACCTCGACGGCAACGCCCAACTCGGCGCCAATGGTATAGCCCTGGGATGTCCCCGTGCCCTTTTCCTCTCCGTATGACGTGCCGCCCAACACCAGATAGCCGTATGCCTGCTCCAGATCCTCAACATAGGGCGCATCCTGCAGCACGGCAAGCACGCGCGGGTTGGTATAGACCTTGTAGCGGTCCTTGTACGTGATCTTGACGCTGTCGTTGTCGACATCGGGCAGCGCGAGCGAGATAAATGTGCCGTAGGTAGTGCCGCGACGGTTGCTCTCGCTAATCACCTGCTCCTCGCCGCGGCGCACCTTTCCGTTCTCGTCGAGCGAAAAATGCGAGGCGGTCATCCAATAGTAGTCATCGTTCTTGCGCAGGTCCTCGTCGCGGTGCTTGCCCACCACGGCGATAAAGCTCTCGTTATAGCGGTCCGAACCCGAGACGCTGCCCGCCTTGACGTCGCTGATCCACACCTGCTCTATACCCTTGTGGTCATGCTTGTTGCTGCTGTTGTATTGCTGACCGCTCATGCTCATGGTTCCGACCATGGACCCCAAGCCCTGAGCCCCGCTCTGTGCCGTGTTGCAGGCAAAGTCGCGGAACACATCGCCGCCCACGAGCACCTCGTCGACCGCCAGCTGCTCGGACAGGCCGTCAAGGTTGGCAGTGGCAAGGGCAATAGGCGCCAAGGTGCACGGATAGCGCTTATCCTGAGCGCTATCCTTCCATGCGCTGTTGGGCACATGCATCAGCCCATAGGAGGCGAGGAGCCCGTCTCTGTATTCCTTGCAATCGGAAAGCTTGAACTCGCCAGACTCCGAGTCAAAATACGCGTAGCGGTACAGCGCGCCGTACAGCCCCTTGCTGCCGTCAGAAGCGCCGTAATCAAAAGCGCTGCGTTGCCAGTCATAGCCCGCAAGAATAAGGCCCGTGACGGTTTCACCCGTCTTCTTTCCTTCTTCATCGTAGGCGGCAAACGTGCCGAACGTCGCATTCGCAGCGACCATGGTCTTGCCGTTCGCGGAGAGGGAGATTGCGCCCGCGTCGCCCAGAGCATCGACATGGACGAGCGCACCCTTGGATGCATCCCACGAAAACAGCTCGCAATGCGTCGACTTATCAATATTCTTCTTGCCGTAGGGTGCCGAGACCACGATGGCGAGGTCATCGCAAAAATCGCGATCGAGGTCGCCGGCCGCTAGCGAAACGACAGGAGCTGACTGAAGCTGCGTCCAGGAGTCGTTCCCGCCCTTGTTGTGCGTGGTGTAGTCCGCGGCGTTACCGGCATCGATCTTGACGACGCTTTGCTTCCAGTTGCCGCCCTCCAAGTCATACATGTCGACTACAGCCTTGCGCACGCCGTTCTCGTCGACATAGCAGCCCGCGTAGACAAAAAGCTCGTCGACGCCGTCGCCATCGACATCGCCCGCCTCGACATCAAAGACGGCGTCGTGCTCTTGCAGGTAACCGGCATCCAGGTACTTAAAACGGCCTTCGTACATCATATTAGTGTTGACCGTCACCGGCAGGTGTGTGTCGAGAGTGCGCGTACGCCCGTTGCTAAACGAGTAGAGGACCAGCTCAACCTTTCCGGCGTATGACTTGCCGTCAATCGTCGTGGAGGAACTGTCGCCGTAGGCACGGAGCTCGGCAACGCGGCTCTTTTTGCCCGTGCTGGCGTCGCTGCAGAACTCAACACTCGTGGCGTGAATGCCCGAGAAACCGTTGTTGTCGTTGGCGAGTACTGTTGAGGACTCATTGTTGCTTAGGTACGACCAGGTGCCGCCACCGTAGTCGCTATGCTTGTAGAGATCGCTGTTCGTATCGAAGTTGTTGACGTTTTGCCAGAACTTTGCGGCGCCCCACACACTTCCATAGCCATCGGTGAGTTTGCTGCTGCCGCCAATGTCACCGCGCTCGACGTTCTCGAGCTTGTCGCGCAGAGTGTAGCGATTGCCATGGCTACCGTTAGCTGCCATATAGACCTCGCTGCGCGTGGCAAACGTCGTGGGGGTATCAGTGGAATAGGGGCCAACGGTATCGGCCGGAATGTCCTCGCTCGTGCCCAGACCCAGGGCTTGATAATCCTGCTCGGTCATATCGGTGATTGCGGGCGCGTCTGCCGCCTGGGCAACCTGGGGCGTGGCCGTGAAGCAGGCGACGCTCGTGGCGATCAACGCAGCAAGCGCCGCCGTCCCAACAAGCGGGATTTTCGACAGCCTACGGATACGGGGGTGTGGAACGTACATGAGGGACCTCGCTTTATTCGAGTGGAGTGGACTCATTTTTGCAAATGATACATCCGATGCCCGATATCACGTGTCTCATTTTCGCCAACGGCGTGTCTCATTTTTGAGAATCCGAGATGCCGCGGAAATCTTATCCCAGCTCAAAGGCCATTTCTGGGATGTATTTTCCGTCGAGTGCCTCATCGGGAAACTGCATCCCATTTCAAGCGTCGATTCTGGGACGCATTTTCCCCTTAGACCCTCAACCGGAAACCGCATCCCACTTTGAGCGCAAATTCCGGGATGCATTTTCCGCTTGAGCCTCATTGGGAAACGGCGTCCCACTTTGAGGGCTGATTGTGGGATGCATTTTCCGGTTTTGCTCTCATTGGGAAAATGCATCCCGTTTCTTGACCGAATAATGGGACGCAATTTCCCGTTGGAGCGCCTTTGGGAAAGTGTGTCCCACTTCGACCGCCCAGAGTGGGATGCACTTTCCGCAAAGCACTTCAACGGGAAACTACGTCCCATTCCAAAGGCAAATTCCGGGACGCACTTTCCGAAACCCCGCCCATCCGGAAAGCCCGTCCCACTCTGAATACATCCAGCGAACATATGCGAGCGTGTTGTCCAGAACGGCCTCGTCATCGGGGTGATGGAAAATATCGTCCCAGACGCTTGCCATCGTTGCGCCCACGAGTGTCAAGAAAAAAGCCTCGAGGATTTCGAGGCTTTCACCATTTGTATTGTTTTGCACGAAGGACCGCGAACGGCGAAGCTACTCTCCCAGCACGGCCTTCTTGGCGGCTGCAGCCATGTTATCCAGATCCTCCTTGGTGGGGTGATCCTTTGCGGCAACCCAGTTGTCGAGCAGCATCTTAAATCGGGCGTTGTCGGGATCTTGCTCGAGCATGGCCTCGTAGCGCTGCTTGACCGCGGGGCCCATCTTGCCCTGGCACATCGCCCAGCCCGCAAGCTCGGCATCCCCAGCCAAATTGGAAGTTACGCGGTCGATAATCTGCTGATAGTAGCTCTGGTCGGCCCCAAAGCCGCAGGTGCCAAACAGGAACACGCGCTTACCGTGCAAGGCGGAGAGCAACGCCGCGACCGAAGGCGTGCACGCGCCCTTGTCGCACCAAAAACCGACGAGCACCGTGTCGGCCGCGCAGGCGCCCTGCGCCTCGAGCGCGACCTGATCTGCATCCGCATCGTCGCTCAACGCCGCGGCATGGACAAACTCAACACCCGCAGCCTGCAGAGCGCGCTTGATCGCGCCCGAAACCATCCTGGTATTACCGCTCTTGCTGTTAACCACCAGAGAGCACGTCATAGTCACGTTGCCTCGTTTCCCCCAAAAACTAAAGCCACTAATGCAATTTATTTGATGACTATCTTAGTACTAACGTGACAGATGTACAGAGCCGCCCAGTAGTCTTTTTGGGACGGGGCTTTTTTAGCTACCCCAAGCCCCAAAGCACCCCGTGGCCATTTGACTGTATGGGGGGTAGCTAAAAAAGCCCCGTCCCAAAAAGACTACTTTGCGCTACGTTATTGGGCAAACTGGCTGCGATAGAGTTCGGCGTAGAAGCCGCCTGCCGCTAGCAGCTCGTCGTGCGTGCCGCGCTCGATAATCTGCCCGTCGCGCATCACCAGAATGCAGTCGGCGTTGCGGACGGTGCTCAGGCGGTGCGCCACGACAAAGCTTGTGCGACCGGCCATGAGCTCGTCGAATGCCGCCTGCACCTGCAGCTCGGTGCGGGTATCGATACTCGAGGTCGCCTCGTCCAGCAGCAAGATAGCCGGGTCGGTGAGCATGACGCGCGCAATGCACAGCAGCTGCTTTTGGCCCTGGCTAAACGTGCCGCCGTCCTCGCCGATGACCGTATCGTAGCCGCCTGGCAGCTGCACGATAAACTTGTGCGCGTGCGCGTGCTTGGCAGCTTCGATAACCTGCTCGCGCGTAGCGTCGGGACAGCCGTAGGCGATGTTTTCGGCCACGGTGCCCTCGAACAACCAGGTATCTTGCAGCACCATGCCAAAGGCGCGGCGCAGGCTTGCGCGCGTGTAGCCACGCGAAGACCGGCCATCGACTGCGATGCGACCGGCATCGATATCGTAGAATCGCAGCAGCAAATTGATGAGCGTCGTCTTGCCGCAGCCCGTAGGGCCAACGAGGGCAAAGCGCATGCCGGGCTTGGCCTCGATGCAGATATCCTGCAGCAGCTTGCGGTCGGGCACGTAGCTAAAGTCCACATGCTCAAAGGTCACCTCACCCTGCGGGGCGGCAAGTTCCACGGCATCCGCCGCATCGGGCTCCTGCTCGCGCGCATCGAGCAGCGCAAACATGCGGCGCGCCGAGGCATACGCCGTCTGGATCTGCGTAATGACGTTGGTGACCTCGTTGAACGGCTTGGTGTACTGGTTGGCATAGGACAGGAAAATCTGCACGCCGCCCACCGTGAGCGCAGCGGGCACGCCCGTGATCACGCCCACGCAGCCAATCACGGCGACCACGGCATAGATGATGTTGTTGATAAAGCGCGTACCGGGGTTGGAAAGCGAGCCCATAAACTGTGCGCGTTCACCTGCCGTATAGAGCTCGGCGTTGAGGGCGTCGAAGCGCGCTTGGGCGTTCGGGCCGTAGGCAAACGCATCCACCAGTTTTTGCTCGCCCACATACTCCTCGATATGGCCACCGAGCTGCCCTTGAATACGCTGCTGTGCCGTAAAGCTTTTGTTGGAGAGCTTGGCGATAGCACCGGCTGCAAAAATGGAAAGCGGCGTGACGAGTACCACCACGAGCGTCATGGTCAGGTTGATGGAAAGCATAAACGCGAGCGTGCCCACGATGGTAATAACACCGGTGAAGAGCTGCGTGAAGCCCTGCAGCAGACCGTCGCCCACCTGGTCGACGTCGTTGACCACGCGGCTCATGAGGTCGCCGTGGGCATGGCTGTCGATAAAGCTGAGCGGCATGCGGCTGAGCTTATCGCTCGCCTCCACGCGCATGTCGCGCACCGTTTCGTAGGACAGGCGGTTGACGCAGTAGCCCTGCAGCCACTGGAAGGCCGCGGCACCTACCACGACGAGCGCGAGTTTGGTAACGAGCGGCAGCAGCGCGTCGAAGTCCACCTGCCCGGCGGCGGCGATCAGGTCGATGCCCTCGCCGATAAGGATAGGCGTGTAGAGCTGCAGAATCACGGAGATGGCGGCACTCACAAACGACGCAACAAACGAAATGCGATGCGGACGAACGTAGCCCATCAGACGGCGAGTCACCGCACCCACGGGATAGCGCTCGGGGTCGCCGGGCTGGCGCGGACCGTCGCCCAGGTCGTTGAGGCTATCGTTACCGGACACGTTGGCCGTCATCGTGGCGACCGAACCGGAGGAAGTGTACGGATTCATTTAGCAGCCCTCCTTTGCGCAGACGGATGCGGAGGCGATCGGGGTGGACGCGGGCGTCGTACTCCCCTGCTGGCCCTCGAGCTCCTCGCGGCGCAGCTGCGACTGGCAAATCTCGCGATAGAGCTGACAGGCCGCGTACAGCTCATCGTGCGTGCCCAGGCCCGCGACCGAGCCGTGATTGAGCACGCAGATCATGTCGGCGTCGCGCACGGTCGAGACGCGCTGGCTCACAATGACCGTAGTCAGCGGCAGACCGCCCTCGGCGGCACCGCGCACGCTGCGCTCGCGAATGGCATGACGAAGCGCCGCATCGGTCTTAAAGTCGAGCGCCGAGGCAGAGTCATCCATGATTAGGACCTGCGGAGAGCCCACCAGAGCACGTGCGATGGTCAGGCGCTGGCGCTGGCCACCGCTAAAGTTCTTGCCACCCGCCTCGACCGGCGCGTCCAGACCCTGAGGTTTTTTGCGCACGAACTCGCTCGCCTGCGCCATATCGAGCGCCGCCCAAAGCTCATCGTCGGTTGCCGCATCGTCGCGCCAGGTTAGGTTGCTGCGAATCGTGCCGCTCACGAGCGACGCGCGCTGCGGAACAGTCGCGACCACACGGCGCAGCTGATCGAGCGGCCAGGCGCGCACGTCGGCACCCATTACGCTCACGCTGCCGATGCTCGCGTCGTACAGGCGCGAGATAAGCGAGACGAGCGTGGACTTGCCGCTGCCCGTGCCGCCGATAATACCGAGCGTTTTGCCCACCGGCAGTTCCAGGGTCACATCGCTCACGGCATTTGCCGCGCCCGCGCCAAACGAAAAGCTCGCATGGTCAAAGCTCAGCGCAGGGACTGGAGCAGCGCCACCCGCCAGTTCGCTCGGCTTGGGCAGCTCGACCGGCTGGTTGCCCTCGTCGGTGATGCTCGGCACGCAATTGAGCACCTCGTTGATACGCGACGCACTGGCGCTCGCCTTGGTAAAGACCACGACCAGGTTGGCGACGTAGACGATGGAGGTAAGGGTCTGCGTCATGTAGTTCACAAACGCCATGACCTGGCCCTGCGTAAGCTCGCCCACGTTGACCTGGATGCCGCCCACCCACAGGATGGCGCACACACCAAGGTTCATCACCAAAAACGTTACGGGGTTAAGGATCGACGAGAGCTTGCCCACCGCGATGGCGGTATGAGCCTGGTCGTCGGCGGCTTGGGCAAAGCGCTCGCGCTCGTGGTCCTCGCGCACAAACGCACGGACCACGCGGGCGCCCGAAAGCCCCTCGCGGCAAATGAGCGCGATGCGGTCGAGCTTTGCCTGCAGCTGCTTGTAATACGGAATGCAGCGCGCCATGACAAACCAAAACACCAGGCCGATAGCGGGCGTGCAAATCAAAAAGATGATGCCGAGCTTAAGGTCGATGGCAAGGGCCGCGACCATGGAGCCCACCGCTAGGAAGGGCCAGCGGATGAGCATGCGCACGCCCAGCGCCACAGCGAGCTGCACCTGGTTGACGTCGTTGGTGATACGCGTGATGAGCGACGGCGTGCCAAAACGGTCGAGTTCGGCATAGCTCAGCTTGTTGATATGCTGGTAGAGCGCGCCACGAATGTCGGTGCCCATGCCCTGCGAGGTGAGCGCCGCCATCTTTTGGCAGACGAGCGTAAACGAGATGCCGATCACAGCCATGGCGGCAAGCAGCATACTGTAGTGGATAACGGCGTTCACGTCGTGCGCCCCAATGCCCTTATCGATCATCTGGGCAATCACCAGCGGCGTCAGCAGGTCAAAGATCACTTCGATTAGCTTGCACGCAGGGCCGATCACCATATATCGGCGAAACTTACCACCAAAACGCCTGAGCAGCTCAATCATGTATAGGCGCTCCCTATCATCATCCACATTCAATTCGAACCATGATAGTACCGCCACCCCAAAAGAAGCGTAAACAACTCGTCATTTCTAACGGGATTCAGTTTTCAGGGGAGGGGTATACGCGCACACCCAGCCAGTGTCGGGTCAACTAGCATGGTATATTTACATTAGTGCTACCAAGTTAGTCGCCGACCCTTGAAATGAGGTGCCGAGATGAACGACATTCTCGCAAGAAGAGCAAGACGAGCAACTGTGGGCATCGCCCTTTCCGCAGCACTTGTCGCGGGAATCGCCCCCGTAGCGGCGATCGCGGCAGAAACCAGTTCCCCCACCGGTGCGGCCGTTTCGCAGACGAGCGCCACCAGCGGCAATTCGGGCGCCCCGCAGACAGAAGATGCGGCCGCCGCAAAAGAAAAAGCGTATGCAGCCATGCAGGAAGCGCTCAAAAAACTCGAGGCCGCAAAAAACGCCGCAAGTCCCGAGAAAATTGCGAGATTCAATGATGACATTGCCCGTTTTCAAGAGCTCCGCGACAAGATGGCGGCGCAAGCCGCCGAAGAGAGGGAACTCCTTCCCACCATGCAAGCGGACATCGATGCAGCCCAAGCCAAATACGACGGGGCCATCAACCGGGTAAGCGAGCTCCAGGCAGAATTAGACAAGAAACTTGAGATGCTTAAGACACTCGAAGCACTCGGCTACGAGGAGTTTGTCGAAACTGTTAAACAGCAAATAAAGCAGTTGCACAGTGAGATGATATCGGCAAAAACGCAAGTAAACTCTTGCGAAGCGGAGCTCCGCGAGTTCCAGTACCGCCTCAGAAGAGAGGAAAGACGAGTTAATGACTGTGAACGTGCTGTAGAGAAATATAAAGCCGATATCGACCGGTTCACAGCCTGGCGAGATGCGCTCCTCGACAATTTGAAAAAAGCGCAAACGGCCTATGACGACGCCTGCAAGGCATACGAAGAGGCGAAAGCCGCGGCAGACAAGGCCGCCTCGCCCGAGATAACGAAACCGACCGAGACGACGCCTCCCTCCAACTCGGCGCAACCGGCCGAGGCAACACAGCCCGCCAGCTCGCCCGCGACCGGCAAAAATACCCCGCCAAGCTCCACCAAGCAGGCGAACTCGAGCAGCGGCAAGCAAGCAAATATGACCGCCGGCAAGCTCGCAAACACGGGCGACACAGCACCGAGCGCAATCGCACTCGCAGCAGTCGCCGCCGCAGGCCTCGGAATAACCGCCACAGCCACACGCCGCATCAAGAACTCAAAATAGCTGCCAGAGCATTCTGCCTTCACCAATCCACAAGCCCAGAGACAAAAAGAGGCCCGTTTCCCCAACCTAGGGAAACGAGCCTCTTTACTTGTAAAAACAGATGGTAATGCCGCCGTCTCTTGAACCACGCAGCCATCAATGCCCAGACAACGCCAACGAGCAGCATTCCTTAAGGGATAGATTAAATTAGATAAACGCGCCTTTACGGGTGATTTTTGGACGACGGGGCCCGGCCGGCGGCGAGGTGTTTGGTAGTCGAGCGATCCCGCAGGCGAAGCCGAGGACCAGCGAGACACCAAATACCTCGCCGCCGGCCGGGCCATGTCGCGGCACCAAAAAGCGCCCGTGCGCTCGATGGATTCGGATGCCCGACAGAGGCTCCTTATGGCTGCTTCCTTCCGGACCTGACCAGATTCGGAACATGTCGTCATCCGAACCCATCGAACGCGCTAGGCGCTCGGTATATCTTACCTGCTCCCGCCCGCCAGAGCAAGGTAGCTAATTTGGGACGGAGCTTTTTTGACTACTTTTGCAGCCCGATTGCCAGAGCAGCCAATGAGTAGTCAAAATAGTCCCATCCCAAAATGACCGGCTTGGTGCCGCACCACAGAAAGGGCCCATCTACTACGTTTAGGCCGCAGGGGTCAACCATAGCCGGCTTTTTCGAAAATCGGCAAGCTTTCTACCTGCGGTTTTGTTTTTGCAAATTCCGGGATGGTCGAAGGTGGCCGGTTTAACGTAGTAGATGGTCGCATTTCGTGGCAAACGGTCCGACCCAAGGCACAAGGCGGCCAACCTCGAATGGCCATTCTCGAAGTTGCGGTGGAATACGGACTGAATTGGCCCCTTAAAGGCAAAAACGCTCCGTATTTCACCGCGACTTATCGAGGGGATGGGTTTTAGATACGGCCAAGGTCGTAGGATCGAGCGGCCGCTTCGCCGGCGCAGATGAGATTGGTTGTGGCTTCTTGCGGATCGAGTGCCTGTTCCAGGCCCATGGGTTTGCGGCAAATCGGCAGTACAAGGTCGATGCCTTGCCCATACACCGCATCCAGGTTATCAGCGCGACCGCCCACGACAGCAATCACCGGCTTGCCATATCGCTTCGCACGACGGGCCACACCCACCGGCGCCTTACCGGCGGCGGACTGCTCATCCATATTGCCCTCGCCCGTTATGACCAGGTCGACATCGCGCACGCGCTCGTCAAACCCCACGAGATCGAGCACCGTCTCCACGCCCGAACGCAGCTCCGCCCCGAGCGCCAGCAGCGCGGCACCCAGGCCGCCTGCGGCACCGGCACCGGGCACTCCGAGCACCGAGCCAAATGTCCGAGCACCCTCGGGTGTGCGCAACAACCCCTGGGCTCGAGCTCTGGCAATCGCCGCATCGAGCAAGCGACCGTAGCCGACCATCCAGCCGTCGTATCTGCGCAGCACCTCGACATCATCCGCCGGCAGGCCCTTCTGCCCGCCGAACACCGCCAGTGCGCCTCGACGCCCCACGAGCGGATTCTCGACATCGGAAAGCACAACGATACGAGCATCATCCAAAGCCTGCAGCGCGGGCGCCAGATCAACGCTCGCCACCTGCTCAAGGCCGGCAAGACCGGGGGCGACATCGCATCCCTGATCATCGACCACACGCGCGCCCAGCGCCTGCAGCATGCCGGCGCCACCATCGTTGGTGGCACTGCCGCCCAAACCAATATAGATAGTCTTTGCGCCCGTGCGAACCGCGCGAAGCATGAGCTCGCCCACGCCATAGGTCGAAGCCGCAAGCGCCGCCGATTCTGTACAGGGCGAGTACCCAATACCCGCCGCCTCGGCCATCTCGATGACCGCGGACTCGCGCTCGCCGTCCACCAGCATCCGGGCAGACGCGCGGTCGCCCAAGGGGCCTGCGACATCGCAGGTTGAGAGCTCACCGCCGCACGCGGCAACGGCATCGAGCGTCCCCTCACCGCCATCCGCCAGCGGCAATGTGCACACCTCGGCATCGGGCCAAACGCGGCGCACGCCTTCGGCAACCGCCGCCTCCGCCTGCGCACTCGAAACGCTGCCCTTAAAGGAGTCGATCGCCAGCAGCACACGGCGGGGCCGGCGGCACGCAGGACCAAAGTCAACCACCGTGCCAGCATCCTCACCGACACCTGCAAGCGCTGCGGCGTGAGCGGCGTGCGCTTCAAGATCAGCCCCACAACCGCAATCAGCGCCGCCCGCTCCGCGCAGACCGCCAAAATAGCTACTCAGCAGCTCACGGCATTCATCCGCCAGGACCCCGGCCGTCACGTTAAACCGATGATTCAGGCGCGAGTCGGCATTCAAATCGTATAGGGATCCCAGCGCGCCCGCCTTGGCATCGGCCGCGCCATACGCACAGCGTCCAACGCGCGCGTTGACCATAAGCCCCGCACACATGCAGCAAGGCTCGAGCGTTACATAGACCGTGCAATCGGAAAGGCGCCAGCGACCGAGCGACCGAGCGGCAGCGCACAGGGCCGCAAATTCTGCGTGCGCCGAAGGATCCTGATCGAGCTCGCGTCGATTATGCGCCCTCGCGACAATCTCGCCGTCGCGCACCACTACGGCTCCGATGGGCACCTCGCCCACCGCCGCGGCGGCGCGCGCCTCGGCCAGCGCCTCGCGCATGAACTTCTCGTCGATTTCGGTGATCGTCATCGTTCGCCTTCCCTGTTGCAAATTCAAAACGATGCTATCATTACGACTCACGGAGAGATGGCAGAGCGGTTGAATGCGGCGGTCTTGAAAACCGTTGAGCGCGAGAGCGTTCCGGGGGTTCGAATCCCCCTCTCTCCGCCACTCCTAGTGATGCACCGGCGTCATGGTCCGCTCAAACAGTGCATCGACCACGTCGGCTATCTCAGGTCGACGCTCAAGATCGTGGCCCGATTCCCACCATATCGTGAAAAGTCGAATAATACCGCCGGCGACAAACTCAGACGTCGTCTCGAGTGACACGGGAGCCAGGGCATCCTCGGCAAGCACGTTCATCACACGCTCGCGGATGGAGCGGGCAATGCGGTCGCAAATAACATTGGTCAACATGCCCGACATGCTGCTTGCCAAAATGTTATCCATGAGCCGCTCGTGCGTCAGAATCAAATCCATAGCATCGTCCAAAATCGCGTGCCGAAGCGCGCGCACGTCCTCGGCAGACACTGCACCGGCCTCATCGGGCTGTTTTTGCGGCAAACCCGACATAAGCTCATCGATATAAAAGGCAAAGTAATCGTTCTTGTCGCGAAAGTGCTTGTAGAACGTCGTACGGCGAATCATGGCGCGGTCGCACAGCATGGCAACCGTCAGGTCCTCAAAACGATGCTCCTCGAGAAGCTCGGTGAAGGCATCGAACAGGGCGCGGTAGGTTTTCTTGATGCGAAGGTCCACTGGTATCGCCATCCTCAGGGCAAAGACAACACTCGTCAATCTGTCGCATATCTTACACCTGTACCTCGCGCGCTTTACCCCGGTGCCAACCCCGCCGAAAACACAACGCTTACCGGAAAGTTCGGCACGGCAAAACGTTGCGGGTATACTAGTAGCGTTATACCAACGGCAGCTGGCGCATGCCGCCGCGGCCATTCGAAACGGAGACATCATGATTACCGTCATCATCGGCATCGTTGTTGTCATTGTGATTGTCTGCGCCATCGCCGGCATCTACAACAACATGGTCACCAAGCGTAACCGCATCGATAACGCCTGGCAGAACATCGATACGCAGCTGCAGCGCCGCAACGACCTGATTCCCAACCTGGTCGAGACCGTCAAGGGCTACGCCAAGCACGAGCAGGAGACGCTCTCCGCCGTGATCAGCGCGCGTAACACCGCCGTCAAGGCCACCACGCCCGAGGCCAAGATGGAAGCCGACAACGTGCTGACCGGTGCACTGCGCCAGCTCTTCGCCGTAGCCGAGGCCTATCCCGATCTTAAGGCAAACACCAACTTTACGCAGCTGCAGGCATCGCTCGAGGATACCGAGAACAAGATTAGCTATGCACGCCAGAGCTACAACGACTGCGTGCTCAGCTACAACAACGCCATTCAAACGTTCCCGGCTGTCATCTTTGCCGGCATCTTCCAGTTTAAGGAGCGCCAGGGCTTCGAGGCCGCCGAAGCAGCCCGCCAGGCCCCGACCGTCAAGTTCTAGTAGTTTGGCAGCGCATCCTTAATCGGCCAAATGCATAAACCGCCCCGTCGAATGCATACTTCGACGGGGCGGTTTCCTTTTTCGCGAAGGTCCCCCTCTAAGCGCCGTGCATTTTTAGGAGTATTCAACATAACCAAGAGCTTCGGGCGCCACGATAAATGCCAAAGACCGCGAATATCCCTGCAAATCAAACACTGTCAGCCCATAACCCCGCCCATCATCCGTAGAAAACATCGAGAAATCCCGATTTTTTGCCCGAGGTCGGTATGCAGGGGCCTTCGATTGCAGAATACTCGCAAAAATGCACGTCGCCACCGCCCCCACATGGCGCGAAGCAAAACACAAGCGCGGCCTAAAAGGCCGCGCACCATCTTTAATTCAAATCTATATTGCCCGTACGACAGCGCCAGGGTGACGCAGGCCCGAGGGCGACCTTCCTTTCCGGCGCACTCCGCAGGACGAAAGAGCCTCCGCCGCACGAAGTGCGCAGCGGAGGCTCTTTCATGTCCGAGGACGCGCCGGAAAGGAAGGTCGCCCTCGGGCCGGACATATCCGTAAGACAAATTACGCGACGGTGTAAACCCAGTTGTGCTTATCCTCGACAGCACCGGACTGGATACCAGTCAGGGTCTCGCGAAGCTTCTTCATCACAGGGCCGATCTCGGTGTAGCCAGCCGGGAAGGTCACGGTCTCATCGGCACCGTAGACCTTGTTGTCGATCTCGCCGACCGGGGAGATGACGGCAGCGGTACCGCACAGGCCGCACTCCACAAAGGTGCCGGCCTTGACCTCAGCCCACTCGACGGGACGCTGGTCGACGGTCATGCCCAGGTCCTGAGCAACCTGAACGAGCGAACGGCGGGTGATGGAGGGCAGGATGGAGTCGGTGTGCGACTGCGGGACGACAAGCGTGCCGTCCTCCTTCACGAACAGGACGTTGGCGCCACCGGTCTCCTCGACATAGGTGCGGGACTCGGAGTCGAGATACAGGTTCTCGGCATAGCCCTCGCGGTGAGCCTCCATCGTGGGCTTAAGGGACATGGCGTAGTTGAGGCCGGCCTTGATGTTGCCGGTGCCGTGCGGGGCCGCGCGGTCATACTCGGAAACGCGCAGCTTAACGGGCTTGAGGCCACCCTTAAAGTACGGACCGACCGGGGTCACGAGAATGCGGAACGTGTACTCAGGAGCGGGAGCCACGCCGATTACGTCACCGGAGCCGATCATAAACGGACGCACATACAGGGTTGCGCCAGAGCCGAAGGGCGGAACCCATGCGGCGTTGGCAGAGACGACCTGCTTGACGGCCTCAACGAACTTGTCCTTGGGGAACGGGGGCATCTCGAGGCGCTGGGCGGAGTTGTACATACGCTCGGCGTTCATATCGGGACGGAAGCAGACGATGCTGCCGTCCTCGGCGGTGTAGGCCTTCAGGCCCTCAAAGACCTCCTGGCAGTAGTGGAAGATGCCGCCGCACTCGGAGACGTGCAGGGTGTGGTCGGTGGTCAGGCCGCCCTCATCCCACTCGCCATCCTTCCAATGGGCCTCGTAGCTGTAATCGGTCTTCATGTAGCCAAAGCCGAGGCTACCCCAATCGATATCCTTCTTCTCGACAGTCATATGTCGCTCCTTACATACACGGTTGCATACTCGCGAACCCGCGCGCAAGGACCGAAGCCGGCCGCGTCGCAACGTCGCACGCCCGGAGCGTAGGGCCGGGCAGGACACGCGGGCAGCATCAAAGCCGATGGCGCGTCGATTCGCATGCAGGTGATTGTACTCCCCGCACGCCTTGGATAAAACGTTTTTCTTTAACTAAGTAAAGTATTTTCACTTGCCTCCAACACAAAAGGCCCGCCATCGAATCCGATGACGGGCCTTGGAATTAACGTCCGAAAACAAGCTCGGACTAGGCGTTCTTTTTACCGAGCTTAGCCTTAACCAGACCGACCACGGTCGGGATGATCGACACGGCGACAATGCCCACGATCAGCAGCTCAAAGTGCTCCTGCACAAACGGAATGCCACCAAAGAAGTAACCCAGCAGCGTAAAGACCGTCGACCAGGTAATGCCACCCAGCACGTTAAAGACGACGAAGTTGCGCCAGTGCATGCCGCCCATGCCGGCGATAAAAGGCACAAAGGTGCGGATGAACGGGAAGAAGCGGCCGAGGAAGATGGCCAGATGGCCCCACTTGTCCAAGAAATCCTCGGACTTTTTGATGCGCTCGGGCGTCATGGCCTTTACCTTGCCCGAGGCGATGATCTTGCGGCCAAAGAAGTGGCCGATCATAAAGTTGCACTGATCGCCCAGGATGGCTGCGGCCCATGCGGTGGCCAGAAGCGCCACGATGTTAAAGCCGCCATTATGGGCAAAGAAGCCCGAGGCAAACAGCAGCGAGTCGCCGGGAAGGAACGGGAAGAACACCACGCCCGTCTCGATAAAGATGATCAGGAACACGCAGCCGTAGGCCATAAGCGGGCCGGCGGCGATCCAGCTGGCAATCGCGGTGCGCGGGTCTTTAAGCAGCTCGGCGATAAAATTGATGAAACCCATGAAGTAAAACCTCTCAGTTGTGGGCGCGGACACGTCCAAGTTGACCAGTATACGGTTGCGGCGCCCCCTCGTGCGCAACCCCACAAAAGCATGACTCCATTACCAGCAAGTTTGCATAACTGACACTTGTCGCCCAAAGCACAGCAAAATCGCCCTTCCTAATCCCTAGCGAATCGCTATACTTTAGTGAATCGCATTGCCATGGCGCTAAGGGAGGGCGGCCAGTGAGCTTTATCAATACCATTCGCGAGGACATCAAGACCGTCCAGGCGCAGGACCCCGCCGCGCAAAACGGTCTGGTCATCTTCCTTTCCTATCCTGGTCTGCACGCCAAGTGGAACCACGTGCCCGAGCACTGGCTCTGGAAACACGGCCATCGCTCACTCGCCCGTGTGCTCTCGCAAATCACCCGCCATATCACCGGCGTCGAGATTCATCCCGCCGCGCAGCTCGGCAAGCACTTCTTTATCGACCACGCCATGGACGTCGTCATCGGCGAGACTGCCATCGTGGGCGACAACTGTGTGCTCTACCAGGGCGTCACGCTCGGCGGCACCGGCAACGAGACCGGCAAGCGCCACCCCACCCTGGGCAACAATGTCACGGTGGGCACGGGCGCCAAGGTGCTTGGCAACATCCACATTGGCAACAACGTCAAAATCGGCGGCAACTCGGTCGTCGTCAAGGACGTGCCCGACAACTGCACCGTCGTGGGCGTGCCCGGGCGCATCATCAAGCGCAACGGCTGCCGCGTGTTCGAGGAGAGTTTCGACGCCAAGCAGCATCGCGAGTATATGCCCGACGATGCCGCCGAGCAGAGCGCCCTCAACCGTCAGGGCATCACCGAAAACGCCCGTCGCGTCAAAGAACTCGAGCAAGAGGTGGCCGAGCTCAAAGCCCTCGTCGCCAAGCTCGTGGACGAGCGCTAGAAGCGGACGGCCACCGACAACATTGACGCCAGCACAAAAGGCGCGCCGGGGAATCCGCCCCCGGCGCGCCTTCTTTTCGATGTGACATGCGGGACCGCCCCCTTTGCCACCTTATGCGAACTGGCTTAGGTAGAGGTCGGCATAAGCGCCCTCGGCAGCCAGCAGCTCCTTGTGCGTACCCTGCTCGATGATATTGCCATGATCCATGACCAGGATGAGGTCGGCATCGACGATCGTCGACAGACGGTGCGCGATCACAAAGCTCGTGCGCCCGCGCATGAGCGCGTCCATGGCGCGGCCGATGGCGAGCTCGGTGCGCGTGTCCACACTCGACGTCGCTTCGTCCAGGATGAGGATCGCCGGGTTGTTGAGCAGCACGCGCGCGATGGTCAGCAGCTGACGTTGGCCCTGGCTGATGCTCTCGGCATCGTTAGCCACACGCGTGTCGTAGCCCTGCGGCATAGTGCGCACAAAGAAGTCGACCTGAGCGGCACGTGCGGCCGCGACAATCTCCTCGCGCGTCGCCTCGGGACAGCCATAGGCGATGTTCTCGGCAATGGTGCCATCGAACAGCCAGGCGTCCTGCAACACCATGCCAAACTGCTGGCGCAGCTCGCCGCGGTCCATGCGGCTCGTGTCCACGCCGTCGAGCGTAATGCGGCCGCCGTCGATCTCGTAAAAGCGCATGAGCAGGTTGATGAGCGTGGTCTTACCCGCACCCGTGGTTCCCACCACCGCGATCTTCTGACCCGGCTCGGCGGTAAACGACACGTCGCGCATAAGCGGCTTGTCGGGCGAATATCCAAAACGCACGTGTTCAAAGGCAACACGGCCCTCAACCTTGCCCGGCAGCTTGGCGGCGGCCGCCGGCAACGGATCGGCTTCCATCTCGAACTCGTCGAGCAGGTCGAATACACGCTCGGCGCTCGCCAGAGCGCTCTGCAGCGAGTTAAAGGTAAACGACAGCTGCGTCATGGGCTCGGACGCCTCATAGATAAACTGGAAGAACGCCTGGAACACGCCGACGGTCATATGCCCGGCAACCAACATGCTGCAGCCCACAAGCGCAATCACGATTTGCGCCAAGCGGCCGATAAAACGCACCGCGGGACCGACGGCGTTAATCATAAAGTCGGCCTTGGTGCTCACGCGCGCCAGCTCCTTCGAAGCCTCGTGCACCTCGGCAGAGCTCTGGCGCTCGCGGTTAAACGCACGGATCACCAGACGGCCCGAGTAGCCTTCCTCGACCGCGCTCGTAATCTTGGACACCCACTCCTGGCGCTCGCCCGTCACATCGTGCGTGCGGCGCGAAACGACCTTCGTCACCAGCAGCGAAAGCGCCGTAAAGAACAAAAAGACAAGCGTGAGCGGCACGCTAAACACGAACATCACGCTCACGGCGCCCACCACGGTACCGATCGACACCAGAAGCTGCAGCAAGCCGCGCTGCATGCTCTCAGACATCTTGTCTAAGTCGTTGGTCGCACGGCTGACGACCTCGCCGGGACGATGCACATCAAAGAAGGCAAGCGGCAGACGGTTGAGCTTTTGAGCGATGCGGTTACGCAGGTGCAGGTTAAGGCGTTCGGCCACGCTCGACATCAAAAAGCTCTGGAGCGCGTAGAACGAGGCAGCGGCCGTCCAGATCATAAAGTAGATGAAGATGGTCCTGCCGCAGTTCTCCCAGGTAACGCTGAAGGTAGCGTTGTTGGCAAACGCCACCTGAATGTGGCCCCACAGCTCATCGATCACGCGGGCGCTATATGCCGGCGCAGCGGTGTTAAAGATGGCATAGAACACGATGCTCGCGAACACGATATAGAAGCGCCAATGGTCACCGGCAGCCTCGCTCCACAGGCGGCGCACCGTCGCCCAGGTGTCGCGGGGTTTCTCGTCCTCGTCCTCGTCGTCCACATCGCGCATGCGCTCTGCCTCAGCGCGGGCGCGCTCGTCCTCGGCGCGTTCGTTTTCCTCGTAGAGCGCTTGGCGGCGAGCCTCGCGCTCGGCTGCAGCCTTGGCGGCCTCGTCCAGCTCGGGTGCTACGGCAGCCGTTTCCTCAACCAGTCCCGCGGCAACGGCGTCATCAACGCTGGCCTGCTTCCTGAGCTCCTCGGTCATGCTACTCACCTCCCTTCATCTGCGATTCCGCGATGGCGCGGTACACCTCGCAGGTTTCCATAAGCTCGCCATGCGTGCCCAAGCCCACAACCTCGCCGTCCTTGAGCACGACGATCTGGTCGGCGTGCAAGATCGTCGAGATGCGCTGGGCGATGATGAGCACCGCGGCATCGCGCGTCTCGTCCTGCAGCGCATGGCGCAGGGCGGCATCGGTCTTAAAGTCCAGGGCCGAAAAACTGTCATCGAAGATATATAGATCGGCATGCTTCATGAGTGCGCGGGCGATCGCCAGGCGCTGGCGCTGACCGCCCGAGAAGTTCGTGCCGCCCTGGGATACCGGAGTATCGAGCCCCTGGGGCTGATCGAGCACAAAGGTGCTCTGGGCAACCTCCAGCGCATGGAGCATGTCAGCCTCGGTCGCGCCCTCGTTGCCAAAGCGCAGGTTGCTCGCCACCGTACCCGAGAACAGCCACGCCTTCTGCGGCACGTAAGCGATATGCCCGCGAATCTCACCTTGCGAAAGGTCGCGCAGATCGATGCCATTCAGGCGAATGGCGCCCTTCGTGGCATCGTGGAAACGCAACAAGAGCTTGGCCACCGTTGACTTGCCCGAGCCCGTTGAGCCTACAATCGCCGTGGTCTGGCCACGGCGACAGGCAAAGCTCAGGTCACACAGGGTGTCCTCGTCGGCATCGTCAAAACGGAACGACATATGGTCGAACACGGCAACCGCGTCGGCACCATCTGCGGACTCAGGCGCCCCGTCGCCCAGCGTTGCCTTGCCGTCCACGATGCTCGGCTCGATTTCGAGCACCTGTTGCGCGCGGTTGAGGCACGCCGCGGCGCGCGGAAGCGTCAGAATCACCATCTGCGCCATCATCACAAAGAACAGGATCAAGATCGCGTACTCCAGCACAGCCGAGATGCTGCCGATTTGCATGGCGTGGACGCCCGCGCGGTTGCCGCCCACCCACAGCACCGCCACCTCGGCGATGTTCATCAAAAAGAAGCTGGAGCTGTCGAGACCCACAAACAGGTGGTTAACCTTGATGGCGTTGGCCGCGTAATCGCTAAACACCTCGTCCAGGCGCTGCTCCTCGTGGCGCTCCTTGTTAAATGCGCGGATAACGCGCACGCCCACGATATTTTCGCGCAGCACCACGTTCATACGGTCGATAAAGCTCTGCAGTCGCATAAAGATCGGCGCGGCGTTGGCAACGGTAAAGACCGCCGCCACCAGCACGATCGCAACCACCACGCCCAGCAGCGTGCCCATGGCAGGATCGATAAACCAGGCAAAGATGATGCCCGCCACGGCCAAGAACGGTACCGGCAGCACCAACTGAATCGTCTGCAGGACAGCTTGCTGAATCACGTTGATGTCGTTGAGCGAGCGCGTGATCATCGAACCCGTGCCAAAGCGCTCAAAGTCGCTGGCGGACAGCTCGAGCGACTTGTCGTACACGGCATTGCGGATATCGCAGGCCACGTTGGCGGCCAGGCGCGCCGAAAGATAGCAGCCCAACACCGTGCCGCCGCTGGCCATGCCGGTCGCGATAAGCATGTACAGGCCGTTGCGTAAAATATAGTCGACATCGCCCGTGGTAATACCGGTGTTGACCATGTTCGCCAGCATCGTGGGAACCAACAGCGTACCGACGTTATCTATCAGCACCGCAAACAGCGTCACCGCGATCAGACCGCGATACGGCCTCATAAACCTCATTAAGAGTCGCATGTGTCCCCCTCGCCCTTATCGTCTGCCTCGTTCTCGGCGGCCACTTGCCGTTTAAATGCCTCGCACTCTTCGTTCAGAACATGGGAGAATTTACCGACCAGGCGCATGATCTCGCGCTGTTCCCACGGCTCGAGCGCTTCGAATGCCTGTTGCTCGGCTTTTTGCGCCGGTAACGCGTAGCGCCTGGCAAACCGCACGCCTTCTTCGGTCAGTCGCACAACCTTGTTCTTACGACTGCCCTCGGCAAACTCCAACGTCGCAAGCTCTCGCGCCCTAAGCGTCTTGATCGCCGAATTGATGGTCTGTTTGCTGTAGAACCATTCACTCGTCAGCCGACTCACGGCAACGCTTCCGCCCGCTGCACTCGTGTCGACGAGCATCCAGTAGGCGCAGTCCGAAAGACCGCAGGCGCGCGCGAACTCCGAATAGATACGGTCAAGCCCGTTGAGCATCCGGTCGAAATCGACCAGGCTAACTGCACTATTCATCTCTCCCACCATTCGATAGTCCGAGTTTTGACCAATTTATATCTCTACATTAGTCCGAGTTTTGACTATCGTCAATAAGCTCATTGTTTATAGTCGGCTCTACATAAGCATATCGACAAAAAAGACCGCCGGCGCGGGGGCGGCGCCGGCGGTTGCGAGAGAATATCGATTGTTGGCTGTTAAGCAGCGACGGCCTCGTAGACCGTGGCGCCCGAGAAGCTGTCGTGCAGGCTCTTGCCGCAGATCCACGGCAGTTCGACGACCTCGCAGACCGTGTTGACTAGCTCGGAGCAGTCAGTAAAGTGGCCCTTATCGTTGAGGGCCTCGCAATCCTGAACACGCCAATAGCCATCGGTGTGCGTGATGTAGTACTCGTGATCATTGATCGACACGAAAGCGCGCGTCTTGGAACGCAGCAGCTTCAGAAATCCTTCGAAGTCGGTCTCGACGACATCTCCAGCCTGGAACATGATGTTACCTCCTGGCCCGGCGCCACCATGGCGCGTTGATAAACGTTGGTGCTCCTTTAGTAAAACCTTTATCAGAGCTTATGCGCGCATCATTTAGGCAAGTGGTAAAAAACCGCAGGGTAGACGGGATAAAACGTTTAACCATCCCACCGGTTTGTCACATTCTGAAGGTACTTTTATGCAAACCTACTTTCCCAATTGGAATCTATCCTTTTGGCCAGGCAATTGACCGTCTATCGTTTGAGCCCAACGGGTATGAACGGGGCATCTGCAACGCCACCGCAAGGAGACACCATGGAGACCATCGAAGCACTCATTCACCGCCGCAGCTGCCGCAAATACAGCGATCGTCCCGTCGAGGCCGAAAAGCTTGCACGTATTATCGAAGCCGGCCAATATGCACCGAGCGGCATGGGCCGCCAGCCGGTGACGTTTGTCGCCGTCACCGACCCCGCGACCGTCGAGCGTCTCTCACAGCTCAACGCCCAGGTCATGGGCAGCAACGGCGACCCCTTCTACGGTGCCAAGACCGTTGTGGTGGTGCTGGTTGACCGCAGCGTGCCCACACATCTGGAAGACGGCTCGCTCGCCATGGGCAACCTGCTCAACGCTGCCTATGCGCTGGGCGTTGATTCGTGCTGGATTCATCGCGCCCACGAGGTTTTCGATTCGCCCGAGGGCCTGGAGCTGCTGGCCAGCTGGGGCCTGCCCGCCGACGGAAGCCTGCGCGGTGTCGGTAACTGCATTCTGGGCTATGCCGAGGACACGCTACCCGAGGCAAAGCCGCGCCGCGACAACGTGGTATACGTCAAGTAGCGCGGGAGTGTCCCAAACTGCCGGCAGAAAAGGAACGTCCCCTTCTGCCGGCAAGCTATGTTGATATTTGAGTTGTCGTCGCTTCGCTTGTCTGGGCCGTCTCGGCTTCGCTGCCTTGTTCGTCCTCGTCCTTTTGCGCATCGGCGATGGTGGAGGCCGCCGCAACGATACCGCGCTGGGGCGCGACGCCCGTCTGGGCCTGAGCGCCCTCGACAATTTCTGTACCTACATGCGCGAGCTCGGGCGATTTAAACATTGCGTCCAAGTTGGCGCCACCGCCGGCGTAGCCAAGCGCAGCGAGTGCGATGACGATCACTGCAACGGCGGCCACGATCGGCACGTAGCGATGCCAGCCGGCGGGATTGAGCCCGCTGCGGCGAGCCGCCCCGCGGCTGATGTAGCCGAGCGTTCCGTCGTGCTTGAGCTTTGAGCCCACCACGCGTTTGCGGCCCCACAGCGAGGACTCTGTCTGCATTGCCAAGCGGGCGCTTGCCGAAGGATAGCCGTATTTAGTGCGCTTGAACGAGCCATCAAACCCCGAGGCGTGTTTGCCCCACGTCACCGATGTCGTGCGTCGGTTAACCGGCGCGGCGCTCCGCCTTCTGCGGCTCGGTTTTGAAGTCTCAGCCATATGCCCTCGCACGCCGTAACCAAATCGAAACAATAACGCTTTGGACTGTAGCACACGCGTCGCGCGCGGTCACGGGCGCCTCGCTCAACGGTCATCGTCCTTCAGCAAGCGCCACAGCGTTGTACGGCTTATACCCAGCACCTCTGCCGCACGAGTCCGGTTGCCGTGGAGATGGTCTACAACCAGATGCGCGATATCTCGCTCGGTATCGGCCAGCGGTCGCAGGATATACAGGTCACTTTCGAGCGTCGGGGCGCCAAAGGTTGCGGTCTTAATCACGTCCTCTTGGGCGAGCACTTCCTCCGCCACAGCGCGGTCCACCGTGCCCGTCCCCGCCAATATATACAGTCGTTCCGAGACCTCGCGGAGCTGCAGATAATTGCGCGGCCAGCGGTAAGCATCGAGCGTCTTCGTCGCCGCGGCAGACAGCGTGGGTGCTGCTGTCTCAAATGCATCAGCGAGATATTCCAAATAGCGCGCAACCTTCGTCGACGCGGCTCCCTGCTCGGCGATTGCCGGCGCCACGCTCACCGCGCAGGCGAAGCGCTCGGTCACAAACGCGGCTTGATCACTTTCGCCGCCGCCCGGCATGTCATTCGCCGTCAGCACCACATGGCAGCGCGTCGCCAACGCGGTGTCGGTCATCGTGGAGACCAGCTCGCGGAGGCGCTGGGGGCCAACCGCGTTCCAGCCCTCAATGCAAAGGGTCAGCCCCGTTTGGAACAACGGCGATTCGGCGCTTTTGAGCACATAGCGCCAACCGCGCTCGGTGAGCTCATCGAGCGCAACGGAAACAAAGGGCTGACCGGCAAAAGGACCGTCCAGATAGAGGCGCTTGGCGATCTCGACCTGACCCGCTCCCAGCTCGCCCTCGAGCATAAGGGGCACACCGCGCGCGTAACTCTCTGCAACCGGCGCAGCCACCGAGGCCGCCCCCTCAACGATGCCGTACGCGCTCGATTCGTAGCGGGCCTCAACTTCGTCGGCGTTGAGCCACTCGATGCCCGCATGCGCCGCGGCACCGCGCACCTCGCGGACCACGACGACCCAAAGGCCCCCGCCCTCTTTGTCGGTGGGGCGAACGGTCAGGCTCAGGCGCGCACCCGCACGCCCCATAACCAGACGCGCGCCGTCTCCTATACGGTCGAGACGCTCAGCGACAAAAGCCGCCACATCCCGCTCAAGCGCCGCGTCATTCATGGTCGAGATCGCGACGCCCCCATGCGCATCGATTGCCAATGCCGAGGCCCCGGCGGCAGCCAGGGCCTCGGTCAAGATGTTCAGTTTGGCATCGCTATCCATGATTTGCTCCTGTCCGCGGCGACGTGCAACCGCCGACGGTCGCACGACCGAGTGTTTCAAAATTGAACGATATTGCTCACCAAACACTATAGGGCAGAAAGCGCCGTCCTGCGAGTATAGGTGTTGCCCCGCATCGCCATCCTGGCGGGGCGATAAGAGCTCTTCGGGACTTATAAACCTGCGGACAAGCCATACCCGCAAGAGCTCCTATCGCTCCACCGTGAGAATGCGCTCACCAGCACGCAGCACGCAAACAAGCTACTTCTCTACCAGATTCCCAGCACGTGTTGCATTCCCAAACTCATGCACGCAATGCCAATCCAGCAGCAAAAGCCCAGCGCGATGGGCTTGCCGCCCTTTTTGACCAGCTCGACGATATCGGTATTAAAGCCAATTGCCGCCATGGCCATCACGATAAAGAACTTCGACAGCTCCTTGATGGGCGCCGTAATGGACACGGGAAGCTGAAACACCGTGGTGATCACGCTCGCCAGCACAAAGAACAGCACAAACATGGGAAACGCGCGTTTAAGGGAGAACGTGCTTTTGGCGTCGCCGCCAGCCTTGCGTGCCAGATGCATCTGCCAGCATGCGAGGACCAACGTGATGGGAATAATGGCCAGCGTCCTGGTGAGCTTGACCACCGTGGCGCTCTCGAGCACATTGGCGCCGGGATGCATGCTGTCCCAAGCGCTCGCCGCAGCCGTTACGGACGAGGTGTCGTTGATGGCGGTGCCGGCAAACAGGCCAAAGCCCTCGTTGGTCAGCCCGAGCATGCCGCCGAGCGTCGGAAACACGAGCGCCGCGATAACGTTAAACAGAAAGATGACCGAAATGGCCTGGGCAATCTCGCGATCGTCGGCATCGATGACGGGCGCGGTCGCAGCAATGGCAGAACCGCCGCAAATCGACGAACCCACACCTACAAGCGTCGCGATCTTGCCCGGCACGTTCATAACGCGGCAGAGCACAAAGGCGATGACAAGCGAGGTCGAGATCGTTGCCACGATAATCGGTAGCGACTGGGCGCCCTTGGACAGAATCTGGGAGAGGTTCATGCCAAAGCCAAGCAGGATAACCGCGTACTGCAAGACTTTTTTGGACGTATAGGTAACGCCGGCGGTGAGCTGTTCGCGACGATTCTTGGGAAAGACGAGCGCCAGGACCATGCCAAAGAGGATGGCAAATACCGGACCGCCGACCACCTCAATTTGTTTGCCGAGCAACGTCGCGGGAATGGCGATGATCAGGCAGAACAAGACGCCTTTCCAGCGCTCGCGTACGATGTTTGCCAGTTGCATATGGGATTCCTTCTTTCTATTTCACGTTTGCGACGGCTTATGATACGGCAACATTGAGCGCAGCCTTGCGCAAACACAGACTAAGATGCCGCAATAGTTCTCAGGCAACAGCCGAATTACCCACCGCGGAGAGCTGATTCGCGGCATAATTAACAACTGACATATGAGTTTGATAGAACAGTTGCGAGGCGCTATGGAAGAATCGATGCACGTCGGCGAGCAGGAAACGAGCCTACAGGACCAGTCCTATCACACCATTCGACGCAAAATCGTCTACCTGGACTACAAGCCGGGCGAAAAGCTGGGCGTCAAGCAGCTTTGCGACGACCTAGATATGGGTCGCACGCCCGTGCGCGAGGCTTTGGTTCGCTTGGCGCAGGAAGGCCTGGTGCGCACCGTGCCCCAGAGCGGCACCTACGTCTCACCCATCAACCTCACCCTTGCCGAGAGTGCCTGTTACATCCGCGAGCATCTGGAAAAGCAGGTGATTGTGGAGTGCTGTGCGCGCGCCACGTCGGCCGGCATCGAGCAGCTCGACCGCGCCATCGTGCTGCAGGAAAAGGCCATGGCCGAGGAGGATCGCATCGGCTTCTTTTTGAGCGACAACCTCATGCATCACATGATTTTTAGCATTGCATGTCGCAGCACCGTGTGGTCGTGGCTCGAAGAGACCAATGCCGACCTGGAGCGCTTCCGCTGGCTGCGCGCCGCCACGCAGGTTCTCGACAATCAGGACATCGTGAACGAGCACAAGCAGATTCGCCGCGCTATCGCCGGTCGCGACCCCATCGAAGCGAGCTTTTTGGTCAGCAAGCACCTGCACATGATGTTCCGCAACCAAACCGAGGTTCTGGACCAGTTCCCCGAGTACTTCGAGACCAGTAAGCTCCGCTAACCTGCCAAAAAGGGACAGGTTCATTTTGGCAGGTTTTATCTGGGCAAATGCAGAAAAGGCCCGGCTCCGTCTTGATGCGGAGCCGGGCCTTAGTCGCTAGAACGGCGGAACCAACTACTCGACAGTAACGCTTTTCGCCAGGTTACGGGGCTGGTCGACGTCGCAGCCGCGCAGGATGGCGACCTCGCGTGCGAGCAGCTGCAGAGGAACGCTCGCCGTGATGGGGCTGAACACGTCGCGGACTGCCGGCACGCGGATGATGCAGTCGGCGATCTTGTTGATCTCCTCGTCGCCCTCGGTGGCAACGACGATGACCTTGGCGCCGCGCGCCTTGCACTCCATAAGGTTCGACACGGTCTTGTCGTAGGTGGCGCTCTTGGTGGCCACAGCGATGACAGGGAAGCCCGGGTCGATCAGGGCAATGGGGCCATGCTTCATCTCACCGGCGGCATATGCCTCGGCGTGCAGGTAGCTGACTTCCTTGAGCTTGAGCGCACCCTCGTAGGAAATAGCGGCACCCATGCCACGGCCCACGAACAGCGCCGACTGCGCGTCCTTGCACAGCAGGGCAGCCTCATGAACGGCCTCGGTTTGGGTATCCAAAATCCACTGGATCTGCTCGGCCGTATCGGAAAGCTCGCGGAACAGCATGCGCGCCTGCTTGGTGGTCAAGCGGTACTTGACCTGCGCCAGCAGCAGAGCCAAAAGCGTAAGGCTCACGACCTGGCCGATGAAGCTCTTGGTCGAGGCGACCGCGATCTCCTTGTTGGCCTTGGTGTAGATGACGCCGTCGCTCTCACGCGCCACGGGGCTGCCCACCACGTTGGTGATGCCGAAGACCTTGGCACCCTTGATGCGCGCGTCGCGAATGGCGGCAAGGGTATCGGCCGTCTCGCCCGACTGGGACACGGCCACGACGAGCGTCGTCGGCGTGATGATGGGGTTGCGATAGCGGAACTCGCTGGCCGCCTCCACCTCGGTGGGGATGCGAGCCCAGCCCTCAATGAGATTCTTGGCAATGAGGCCAGCGTGATAGCTGGTGCCGCAAGCGATCACGTAGACGCGGTCGATGTCGTTGAGTTCCTCGAGCGAAAGGCCCAGCTCGTCGATGTCGAGCTCGCCGCCCGGCGTCATACGACCAACCAGCGTGTCGCGCACGACGCGCGGCTGCTCGTGAATCTCCTTGAGCATAAAGTCGGGATAACCGCCCTTTTCTGCCATGTCCAGGTCCCAGTCGATGTGGGTGACCTTGGGCTCGATAACGTTGCCGGCCTCGTCGGTGTACTCGACGCCTGCGGGCGTGAGCTTGGCAAACTGACCGTCCTCGAGCACCACGACATCGCGGGTGGCGTCGATGAGCGCGATGACATCGGAAGCAACATAGGAGCCGGTTTCGCCCACGCCGACTACGATCGGGGAATCCTTGCGGGCCACGGCGATCACGCCGGGCTCGTCAGCGCACACGGCGGCCAGACCATAGGCACCGACCACGTGGGTGCAAGCCTCGCGCACGGAGGCCATCAGGTCGTGCGCCTCGGCATAAGCCTCTTCGATCAGATGCGCGAAGACCTCGGTATCGGTCTCGCTCTTAAAGTGGTGGCCGCGACCCTCCAGCTCTTCGCGCAGCTCGGCGAAGTTCTCGATGATGCCGTTGTGGACGATGGCGATACGGCCGTCGCAGCTGGTGTGGGGGTGAGCGTTAACGACGGAGGGCTTGCCGTGGGTGGCCCAACGGGTGTGGCCGATACCGCAGGTAGCGTCGCTGTCAATGTTGGAAAGCTCGCTCTCCAAGCCCGCGACCTTGCCCACGCGACGGATGACGTCGAGGTGCGCCGCGGCGCCCTCGCCCACCTCGAGCGCGACGCCCGAGGAGTCATAGCCGCGATACTCCATACGCTTGAGGCCCGTGACCAGGATGTTCTTTGCAATATCAGAGCCGGTGTAGCCGACGATTCCGCACATAGGATAAATCCCTTCGTTCGCGTGACTGCAAGACGTCCACGCACAGGGGGCGCTGAGACGTATAACGTTCGAGTATTGTACTCACGCAAACGCAAGCTGATATACCAGAAGTGGTATCTCAACTTAGATACCACCCGATGCACACACGTCCAGCCGGTCCAAACCACCACAAAAGCACCTGTCCCCTTCGTGGTGGTTTGAGCTGGCAACAGCGTTTCCCCAGATAAAACCTGCCAAAATAAACCTATCCCTCTTTGGTAGGTTTGGGATGCTACAATCTGGCTTGTACTTGAAACGCATCAAAGGGGCCGCTATGGCAAAGGTAAAAATCAGCGACGTCGCGCGCGAGGCCGGGGTTTCGCTGGGCACGGTTTCCAACGCGCTCAACCATCCCGAAAAGTTGCGCCCCGAGACCCTCAAGCTCATCAACGAGACCATCAGTCGCCTTGGCTACCTGCCCAACCAAAGCGCCCGTCAGCTCGCGGGCGGCGCCACCAAGTCCTTTGGCCTGGTGCTCCCCCGTCTCGATCACGGCTTTTCGCTCCAAATCGCCAGCGGCGCCCACAACGAGGCCCGCAAGCACGGCTACGACTTGCTCATCGCCAACGCCGATAACGACGATATTCTCGAGGACCATTACCTGCGCTACTTTATGGGCACCCAGATGTCCGGCGTCATGGTTCAGCCCACGGCATCCCCCGACTGGCACCCCGCCATGACCAAGATGCCCGTGCCGATCGTCCATCTGGACATCCATTGCTCCGAGCCCGGCTACTACGTAGCGGCCGACAATGAGGCCCAGGGTCGCATCATTGCCGAACTTGCCATCGCCCGCGGCGCGCACCATATTGTCGTCGTCGGCCGAGCAGCATTTATGCAACTCACCCTGCGCGTCCTTGGCATTCATAAGGCGCTCGCCCTGCACCCCGATATCAAGATCGAAGTCATCGACGCCGGCGAATGGAATACCGCTGCCGACGGCTACGGCATCGGTGCCCAAATCGCCGAGCGCCCCGCGGACGAACGTCCCGATTTTGTCGTCGGCCTGACCGATGTGTTGGCCTCGGGTGTCGTTTCGGCACTGGTCGACAAGGGCATCTCTGTCCCCGGGCAAGTACGCGTGGCCGGATGCGACGGCAACCCGCTCGCTTGGAGCGGATCGGTCCCGCTCACTACGGTAGCGCCCCCGGGCTACGAGATTGGCCGCAAGGGCGTCCAACTGCTGATGGAGCAAATCGAGAACAAGGCCCCGGCAAAGATCAAGCATATCCGTGTCGGCTCCGCAGTGCGTACCGTCACCGCAGTCGCCGCCGAGGATATCAACCGCCAAGAACTGGTACGTCCGTTCCTACTGGAACGCGCCAGCACCCAGGCAAGCAGCCAGACCGACGCCACGGCCATCAACCTCGGTGCGTATCTATAGCACGCCCGCGAGTATGCTAAGTCGTCGCTTAAGCAAAAGGGGCCCGACCATTGCCGGACCCCTTTTGCTTAAGCGCAAACGTGAGCAATCGCTCGTTTCAACGCCGCAATTTTCTAGCGCACAGTCTTGATTGCCGCCGCCAGGTCGAACAACGTATCGAGCACGGCCTCGCAGCCATCCACCACGTCCTGCGGCAGCGGCACAATATCGGGGACGGCAAAGACGTGGCAGCCGGCCGTGATGCCCGAGACGCAACCATTGCGCGAATCCTCGACCACGGCGCACTCCTCGGGGGCAAAGCCCGCACGCTCGCAGGCGAGCAGATACATCTCGGGGTCGGGCTTGCCGTGCACGACGTCCTCGCCACACGTTACCGTTTCAAACTTGTCAAAAAGACCGACCATCTTAAGGTTGCGCTCGGCCGTAACGAGGCGCGACGACGTCGCTAGGCCCACGTGATAGCCCGCAGCTAGCAGCTCGTCTAGGCACTCGGCGGCGCCGGCCTTAAGTTCCAGTTCGGTCTTGACCATCTCGTCGCGAATCTCCTTGTGGCGACGATAGATCGCCTCGGTGGTTTCGTGGCTGCCATAATGCTTATCGAGGATGTCCATAACATCGGGCAGCGTGCGGCCGATAAACTGATGGATCAGCGCTTCATCAATCGCGAGCCCCAGCTCAGCGGCGCCTGCCTTCCAGGCCTTAATCCCCAAACGCTCGGTATCGACCAGCGTTCCATCCATGTCAAAAATAACAGCCTTGATCATATCGGTCCCCCATCGACTCTCGCTGTCGCGTTGCTGCAACTCTACCGCATTTGGCAACTTGTATATAACGTATATACCATATTGCACTTTCGTTACACAGATAGAAGTCTTATGGCAAGTAACGCATTAGGATTATAGTTTTCGATCGAGTACTCAACGATAAGGAACGTTTCATGATTTTAGACACCACGGCACCCGCAGAGGAGCTTCAAGACAAGCTATCGGCGCTCGAGCAGCTGCTTTTGGCATACGGGCGCGTGGCTATCGGGTTTTCCGGCGGCGTTGACAGCAGCTTTTTGGCCGCCGTATGCGCCCGCGTCATGCCTACCAATACTCTTCTCGTCCATCTCACCACGCCGCTCATCGGCACGCCCGAGCAGGCTTCGTTTGAGCAGTCCGTTGATGGGCAGGCCAATGAGGGGCCGCATTTTAAGCTCCCCGTGCTCAATCTTTCGGTGGATCAGCTGCAGCTCCCCCAAGTAGCCTGCAACGATGCTAATCGCTGCTACCACTGCAAGCACGCCGGCTTTACCGCCATCGTCAACCACGCCAAGTCGCTCGGCTTTCCCACCGTCATCGATGGCAGCAATGCAAGCGATCGCGGTGACTACCGCCCCGGCATGCGCGCGGCAGAAGAGCTCGGCGTACGCTCACCCCTTATGGAGGTCGGCTTTACCAAGGACGAAGAGCGCGAGCTGCTGCGCGCATGGGGCTATCCCGTTTGGAACCTACCGGCGGGAGCATGTCTTGCCACCCGCGTCCCCACGGGCGAGGAGCTTACGCGCGAGAAAGTCGATTTAATCCGCGCCTGCGAGGATTACCTGCACGATCTTGATCTGGCACAGGTACGCGCGCGCTTGGTCGGCGGCTGCATGCATATCGAGGCCGCACCCGCAGATGTCGCCAAGATTGCCACCCTCGGCGGTGCCGCCGTCGACGACAAGGGCAAGACCC
>DBFBEA010000051.1:0-9094 GCA_048248475.1 Collinsella sp.
GAGCTCGGGGCTCTTTTCGTCTAGATTGGGGACGCATGGCCGGACGAAAACAATTTGCGTCTGGTAATAAGCGTACGAAAGCGCAATTTACGTCTTAATTCCGTACGCAAATCAAGACGAAAATCGTTTACGTCTGCTTTAAATCCGTACGAAAACGGTTTTCGTCTTGCAGGGCAGTTGCCGTTTCTACAGTTCAACTTCCAGTTCGGCTTTGTGCTCGTAGAGGTAGTCGCGCATGTAGGGGATGGCAAATGAGACCTTGCCGTACGAGGGAGCCTCGATAATCGATTCTCTTAACAGGCGGCTGCGGACGGAACTCACCTGTTGAGGCGTTTTGTTTAGGGCATCGGCAACCATGCTGGTCGAGCTCGTCTGCCCCAAAGACGCCATGCTCAGCAGATAAGCGATGCACGTGGGCGGAATGCGCTGCAGCGCGGGCTCAATCACCATGGCGCAGAAGCGTTCGCGTGCCGTTGCAATGCCACGCTCGGCTTCTTCTTCTCCAATAATCGTTGTATGTGCGCGTCTTGCCAACTGCCATGCGTAGTATCCAACGAGTTGGATCATGAAAGGATAGCCCTGCGTTGCCTCGGCAAGTTGGCCGGCAATACCTGGCTGCAACTCCATGCCAGACGCTTCAATGGTTTCCTCGAGGGAGTACGACACTTCGGTTACTGCCACAGCCTTCAGGTCAAAGGGGAGGGCGCGGCGCAAAAACGCAAGTGTCTTTCCGTTGATGATGCTTTCAATCATCGAAGGCAGCCCAGCAAAAACAAAGGCTATATCAAGGTCTTCGCCGATAACCTGCTGAATCGCAATGGAGAGCGTTCGGACCTCATCGAGCTCTGCGTCTTGAACCTCGTCGAGAGTGATGAGCAGGCCATTTTCATTCTTGGATATTGTCTGTCTCATGGCGTCGCGTAGCGATGGACCGATTCGCTCAATGTCTATGCTGCCGATGGATATGCCAGCTACGGTGGGCTCAAATCTGGCGTGTTTGGCCTGGAATTTGGGCTGCAGCTGTTCGAGAATGCGTTGGCAAAGTCCCTCGGTTGCGACCTCTTTTATGACCGTCCAGCCACGGCTTTGCGCCAAACGTGAGCACTCGTCAAGGAGGACCGTCTTGCCCGTTCCACGGACGCCGGCTATGCGCATTAGGCGCCCCGGGGCACCAGGCCCGTTGACGAGGCCCTCATTGAATTCTTCGAGCACATCTTCGCGGCCGATAATCGTGGGAGGTGTTTTACCTGCTGTGGGCTTAAAAGGGTTTGTTTGCATGTGAGCCACCTTTGCTCAAGATATAGCAAGATATAGCAACGTATAGCAAGATATAGCAAAGTATAGTGAGATATAGCAACGTATAGCGCTGTTCGCGGGTTCTTGCGGTGGTGCTATTTTCCGAATGCCGCGCGGATAAAGCGCTGGGCGAACAGCTTGTTGGCGACGTTGATGACATGGCCCAGGAACGGTGCCGAGATGGCGGTCGTGACGCCAAAGCCGCCCAGGTTGTACATAAAGATCAGCGACAACGCGAGCGAGGCGGCGACATGTGAGCAGTCAAACACGACTTTTACGTCACCAAAGCGGCGTTTAAGCTTTTCGGCAATGACTTGCACCAAGCCGTCGGGCGCGTTGGGGACAACGCCCATGTTGACGACGAGACTTACGCCAAATGCGGTGACAGCGAGGGAGAGCAGCATGGTCGCAATCTGTGTGGGGAGTGCCGTGGGATGCAGTGGGTTGACCGCCATGAAGAGGTCGGTCAAGCCGCCAATCAGCGTTGAGAAGAACAACTCGAGCAGGATGCGCGGCTGGAACTCGCTTCGCAAGATGGCTAATTGCGCCACGATGTAGGCGACGTAGGTTGCGGTGATCCAAAAGCCGAGCGTCTTGCCAGTGAGCATGGATAGGGTTGTGGCAAAGCACCTGAGCGCGGCGACGCCCAGGCCGGATGCCGTCTGGAGACTCATACCGAGTGCCAGTACTGCAACGCCCACAAGATACATCAGCATTCTGATGACGGTATGGCACCAGTCGATGTTCTCGCCATGCATGATGATGAGCGGTCGCATGTTGCTACCCGTCCTTTCGGTTGTGTGAAAAAGCTGACCCGGGCCGGCAAAAGAGGGTTATCGGAGGCACTGCTGCAAAAGCAGAAAAGCCGGCCCCACGGTCAGTCGTCTAGGAAGTGTCTCGCTGTGCCGGAATGGGACTAAAGGTCCAACGAGACGGGAAGAAAGCAAATGGCATTGCGTGGGCGATAAGATGCCAAGATGGTAGGGTGTGTCTTAGCATCCTATTGCTCACGCTCGACGAAATCGGTTTCGTTTGAGCCTTAGTATACGCACGGGATTCTATTTGCAAAGAGAAAAACAATAAAAAGGTGAACGTTCACCTAATCGTAACAACTCGTTGGCTGTATCATGGCGGTAGTCGATACGAAACCGATTTCGTATCGACTACGCATGCGTTGTATCTGTCCATTATCTGGTGGTGTAAACGAGGGGTTACACCTGCCGCAAAAGCGGCATTCATCATTGTCCAGATCGAAAGGATCACCATGGAACAGCATACCGATTGCTCGTACTGCATGTGCGGGACCGACAACACGCTCGTCGATGCCTTTGGCATCCCCATGCTTGACCTGCCTGCCAGCAAGCTCATTTTGTTTAAGGAGCAGAGTCATAAGGGCCGCTTAATCGTGGCCTCCAAGCAGCACGTCGATGACATCTCCTGCATGTCCGAGGAAGACGCCGCCGCCTTTATGGCCGATGTCCGCCACGTCGCGGCAGCGCTGCACAAGGCGTTCAATCCCGACAAGATTAACTTTGGTGCCTATGGCGACACCATGCATCACCTGCACGTGCATATCGTCCCCAAGTACAAGGACGACCCGTTTGAGTTTGGCGACGTGTTTGCCATGAACCCCGGTCGCGTCACGCTCGAGTCGGCTCAGTACGACGAGATCGCCCAGGCAATTGTCGCCAACCTGTAAGCGAGTAAAAGCTGCTATTTCGAATAGAAGCACTTGGCTTCATTGCCAGTTAAAAGGAGCTTATCTATGAATGCAGGAGTTGTTTCACTCCTTTGGGTGCTGGTGGGCGTAGTCCTGCTGGTCGCCATGATCGTTAAGTTTAAAATCAACAGCATCATTGCGCTTATTCTTTCCGCCATTTTTATCGCCCTTGCCGACGGCATCTCTGTGGGCGACCTTGTCACCACCATGGAAGATGGACTGGGCGGAACGCTTAAGTCGCTTGCGCTGATCATTATCTTTGGCGCAGCCATCGGAAAACTGATGACCGATTCGGGTGCCTCGCAGCAGATTGCCGACACTATCGTTGACAAGCTCGGTATTAAGCTGCTGCCTGTTGCGCTTCTGATCATCGGCGTTATCTTTGGTATGAGCATGTTCTACGAGGTGGCGTTCCTTATCGTTACGCCGCTCGTTATCAGCATCGCCAAAGAGGCCGACATCCCCTATATGCGCCTGATTATCCCGGCTGTTTCTGGTACCACGATGGGCCATTCTCTTTTTCCGCCGCAGCCTGGTCCTATGGCGCTGGTGAGTGCCTTTGGTGCCGAGGTTCCGCCGGTCTACATCTTTGGTCTGATCGTCACGATTCCGACACTTATCTGCTCTGGTCTTTTGCTGTGCCATTTCATCCCCGGTCTCGATGACATGCCGCTTGGCAATGTTATGAAGCCGGCGGAGCGCAGGCCCGCGGACGAGCTTCCGCCGTTTTGGCTTTCCATTCTGGTGCCGCTGTTCCCGGCAATCATCATGATTGGGGCTTCGATTATCAAGAACACGGTGGGCGAGGGTTGCTTTGCATACGATCTTGCCAGCTGCATCGGTAGCGCAGATATCACTATGCTCATCACGATGATTCTTGCCATGGTTGCGTATGGTTATACGCGCGGCATGGATGGCGGAGAGATCTCTAGCTCTATGTCCGATGCTATCAAGGGCGTCGCGAACGTGCTGCTCGTTATCGGTGCCGGCGGCATCATGAAGCAGGTCATCATTACTTCTGGCGTTGGCGCGACGCTTGCCGACATGGTGAGCCTCATGCCAGTGTCGCCGCTGATTTTGGCTTGGGTGATCACGGTGGTCCTGCGCCTGCTCACCGGCCAGGGTACCGTCTCGGCCATCACCGCCGCCGGCGTCGTGGCGCCTATGGTTACGCAGTTTGGCATCAACCCGGTGCTTGCAGTACTGGTCTGCGCCTGCGCATCCAATACCATCACGCCTATGTATGACGGCGGCTACCTGCTGTTCCAGCAGTCGTTTGGCCTGTCGATGAAGGATACCTATAAGACATGGGGCCTGTTGGAGCTCGTCAACTCCGTTGTCGGCCTCATCATGGTTCTAATCCTGAGCCTGTTTATCTAGGCGAGAAACGCATAAGACAAGCGTGTCTCACCGCAAGCCCGCGGACAGTTGCCTATCAAACTGTCCGCGGGCCTTTGCTTTTTATACCAACGGCATGTCGCACCCGTCCCCCCTCATAAGTTGCGGTGGAATAGTTCCTGTTTTTGCTGCTGAAGGCCTTGAACAGGAACTATTCCACCGCAACTTATGAGGGGGCGGGGGATGCGATAGTATTGCATGGTGGTATTCGACTAACCGAGGGTTTATCCGAGGGCTTTATGGAACAGCACCAGCATTATCAGAGCCTGCAAGATCAGGCATACAACGCATTGCGCTCCAAGATCATCTATGCCGAGCTCAAGCCCGGCACGCGCCTTTCGGCGATTGGTCTGGAAAAGGAGACGGGAATCGGGCGCACGCCCATTCGCGAGTCCTTTGTGCGCCTGCGTGAACAGGAGCTGGTGGAAACGCGTCCCAAAAGCGGCACCTACGTTTCTAAGATCAGCATGGAACGCGCCGAGAACGCCTGTTTCTTGCGCGAAAAACTCGAGAGAAGCGTGCTCATTAAATGCTGCTCTGCCGCCACACCCGAGCAGAAGTGTCGGCTCGAGCAGATTCTTGCCGAGTCCGAGTCGCTCGACCATAGCGAAACACGTCGCTTTTTCGATCTGGACAACCTGTTCCATGAGACGTGTTTTGAGATTGCCGGCCGCCACATGTTGTGGGATTGGATGAAGAGCGTCAATACGCATTTTGAGCGATACAACTGGTTGCGTATGGTGTCGCAGAATCTGGATTGGGAGCCGATTCGTCGGCAGCATCGCCGGATTCTCGAGGCCATTAAGAGGGGCGATACCGACACGGCGAGTTATCTGGCAGAGACGCACTTGCACCTGATGCCCGAGGAGCAGGGCCCGGTTATCGCCTTGCATCCCGACTATTTTGAGCTGTCCAAAGACTCGGCCATCTAATTTGTCCCTTTATTTAGTTGCGGTGAAATAGGGATTGTTTTGCGGCTCTGATGGTGTAGGCAGTCCGTATTCCACCGCAAGTGACGGGGCACATCGGGGCACGAAAAAGCTGCGGCGCCGCTTGGAGGAAAAGACCGGAAGCAAGGGTCCATTCCTCCAGACGGCGCCGCAGCTGTTTTGATGGTTCGGCTTTTGTCGAAGTGTCTTAGTTGAGCGCGACTGTCAGCCGAGTAGACAAAGCGGCTCGGGGGCGTGTCGCTTCCATCACGTTCTATCAGCATACAAGACGTTTTCGGTTCTTGTACGTGACGGAAACGGCGCGCTTCCGAGCCGTTTTAAAAGAAAGGGGGCGAGGTCTAGGGCACACCCCCTTTCACGATAGAGAGCTAAACCTAGCCGCGGACCTCCTTGACGACGTCCATGGCCTCGCGGGCGATCTGCTCGACCTTGGAGAAGTCGCCGTCGGCAAACAGGGCCGGCTTGACCATCCAGGTGCCACCGCAGGCGATGATGGCGGAGGAGCTCAGGTACTCCTCGACGTTGGCGGTGCTCACGCCGCCGGTGGGCATAAAGCGGTGACCGACAAACGGAGCGGCGAGGGCCTTGATGGTGTTCAGGCCGCCATACTGGGACGCGGGGAAGAACTTGGTGACCTTGAGGCCCAGGTTCTCGGCTGCGGTGACCTCGGAGGGGGTCACGGTGCCGGGAAGGACAGGCAGGTCGATGTCGATGCAGTGCTTCACGACGTCCTCGTTGTAACCCGGGGAGACGATGAACTTGGCACCGGCTGCGCGGGCCTGCTCAACCTGCTCGACGGTCAGGACAGTGCCGGCGCCAACGCACATCTCGGGCTCGGCCTCGGCCATAGCGGCGATGCACTCGGCGGCGCAGGCGGTGCGGAAGGTGACCTCGGCGGACTTCATGCCAGCTGCCATAAGGGCGTGGGCGAGCGGAGCGGCGTCCTCGACCTTGTCGAGCACAACGACCGGCACGATGCCCAGGGACTCAAGCGTGGTGTAGAACTGATCGAACATGATGTTCCTTTCGATGTATGGCGCGCATGGGCGCGTGATTGCCAAATGTGCTGGTCAGGAGCCGATTTTGGATTGGTTATCGGAGGCACTGCTTGGGGTCACAAGCAATTCCAAAACCGGCTACTCGACCAGTCATGTAGGGAATGCCGGGCAAAACCGGAATGGGACTGGTGGTTTTGTCCGGCCGAAGGAATCGGGGAGCGGGCCGCAGAGGTATGGGATTGGAAAGCTGCGGCCCGCGGAATGGAGACGGACTAGCGCGCGACGCGGGTGCCACCGTCGGCGGCGGATGCCACGGCTGCAATCTCGCCTGCGGTCACCAAGTTGGAATCGCCCTTGATGGTGAGCTTGAGGATCGAAGCCGCAATTGCGTAATTGACGGCGTCCTGCGGGTCAAAGTCGTTGATGAGGGCATGGACGAGGCCGGCGTTGAAAGCGTCGCCGGCGGCAACGCCCTCGAGCACGTGCACGTCGTGAGCAGGGGAGAACCAGTGCTCGCCGCTCTCGGCGTCAAAGAGCATGCCCATCCAGATGGAGCGCTCGACGCAGGAGATGTTGCGGACGACCGAGGCGACCTTCTTGCAGCCGTACTCGGCGCAGATCTGACGGGCCATCTCGACATAGGTGTCGCGCTCCTCGATGCCGTGGGCAAGGGAGCCAGAGACGCAGGTCATACCGAGGCCAGCAGGCGCATCCTCGTCGTTGGCGATGCAGATGTCGACGAGCGGCAGGAGTTCCCTCATGGTGGCCTGCGACTTCTCGGGCGACCACATCTTGCCGCGATAGTTCACGTCACACACGGTGGTGATGCCCTTGGCGCGGCAGGCGGCGAGCGCATCCTTGCAGGCGGCGGCCATCTCATCGGAGACGGCGGGGGTCACGCCGGAGAAATAGAAGACATCGATGCCCTTGAGGATCTCGTCCCAGTCAAAGACGTCGCGCTTGGCCATGTTGATGGCAGAGTACTTGCGGTCGTAGACGCAACCGTTGCCGCGCTGCGAGGCACCGACCTCAAACACATAGGAGCCAAGGCGGTCGCCCTGACGCACGACGCGCGTTGTGTCGACGCCGTAGGCCTTCAGCGAACGCAGGGCGCACTCGCCCAGACGGTTGGCCGGGACAACGGAGACGTAAGCGGCCTTGTCGCCCTGGTAGGCCAGGGAAAGCGCAGTGTTGGCCTCGGCGCCGCCGTAGCGGACGTCAAACTCGGTTGCCTGCTCAATACGCAGGTGGTCTTTGGGTGAGAGTCTCATCATGATCTCGCCGAAGGTAAGAACCGTTTTACCCATGGTCGCGCAGCTCCTTTTACTCGTGCGTACACCTTTGATATGGCGTTGGCACACAGGTGCCAAGACGGTAGGGTGCGTCTTTGCACCTGTGTGCCAACGCTCACCGAAATCGGTTTACGAAATCGGTTTCGTTTCGAGTTGTAGTATACTCACCTACAGCGTTTTGCAAGCGAGATTTTTAAAAAAATGCCTAAAATGGTTCAGACCGCCGACAATTGGGAAACGGGGTGCGCTATGGCGCAGATGAGAATCAAGGACATTGCCGCCGAGGCGGGCGTGAGCCCGGCCACGGTCTCGCGCTATCTCAACAACCGCCCCGGGCAGATGACCGAGGAAACCCGTGCTCGCATCGCGGCGGTTATCGAGCGCACCGGCTATCGCCCGCGTGCCGCTGCGCGCAATCTGCGCAGCTCGCGCACCAACCTCATCGGCGTGATCCTGGCCGACATCGCCAACCCGTTCTCGAGCGCCATGCTCGAAGGGCTTTCCGTCAGCGCCGCCGCGCGCGGCTGCTCGCTCATGACGGCCATTAGCGGCAACGACCCCGCTAAGGAAGCAGAGTCGCTCACCAGGCTTATCGATGCCGGCGTGGACGGCTTGGTTGTCAACACCTGCGGAGGTAATGACGAGGCGATTGCCGCGGCAGCGGGACGTCTGCCCGTTGTGCTGCTCGACCGCGATGTTGCCGACGGCGGTGTCGATCTGGTGACATCTAACAACCGTGAGCTAGTCGCCGGCTTGGTAGACGCCTTGGCCGCTGCGGGCAGCGAGCGCCTGTGCCTGCTCACCGAGGCAAGCGACGATAGCCCCGTGCGTCGAGAGCGCGCCGAGGCCTTTGCCGACGAACTTTCGCGACGCGGCCTTGCGGGTGAGGTCGTCACTCTGGCCGACGGTGGCGCCTCGGGCGTCGGCCGCTTGGACGAGACCATCCGCGGCTATGCAGGCAAAAAGCTCGGCCTCATTGCTGTCAACGGCCTGGTTTTCCTGCGTCTGACCGAGGCGCTGGCGCAGCTTGGTCCCTCGCTGCCGGCGGGGCTCAAAATCGCGACGTTTGATGACTACCCCTGGAACCATGTGCTCTTTGGCGGCGTGACCACGGCCGCGCAAGACACCCTTACCATCGCCGAGCGCGTGGTCGAGCGCCTCTCCGAGCGCATTGACGTTGTTACCACTACGGTGGGCGAGGCCGCAAAGCTGGCGCCCAAACGCATCGAGATTCCCGGCCACATCGAACATCGCGCATCAACCTCGCGCTAACCATTCGTTCGCAACTGCCTGTTCACACACGTTTTTTGAGCGCTTGATACGCTTTAACCCTGCGGAAACATTTTTCTGCGATAGTATCTGCGATATAGACCAGTCGAAACCCGCCCGAAAGAAAGGGGAGCGACATGAACCAGCAGAACATCGATTACGTACTCCGCT
>DBFBEA010000052.1:0-4888 GCA_048248475.1 Collinsella sp.
TGATGGCGTCCAAAACGTTGCCGTCGGCGGCGTCGAGCGCGGCTTTGGCATCGGTGTAGCTCACGTTGCACTTGGTGCGGATGGTTTCAACTTTTTCGAGGTCGTCCATGACCTGTCCTTTCGTTCGATGGGCGCGACGCCAGGCGATCTGCCTGGGCGCGAGCGTTGCGTTCGGCGGCCTGCGTTGCGCGGCGCCGCCCCGCCCTTGGTCGAACTCTATAGTGCAGGTTATAGATTAAGCGATTCTTGAGCCAAGATTAATGTTGGATGAGTTTTTGGGTGGCGCGGGGAATCGTCCGGGACAGTTTTGAATCGGGTACTTTGGGTTATCCTGGTCTCACTGAGCAAATGACGTGCAAGCGAGATGGTCGATATGGCGGAGCGAAGAAAAAACTGGTCGAGGGAAGAAACCCTGGCGGCGTTGTTTTTGTACCTTGCTCTGCCTGCAAGGTTGATTGATGACAAAGGTGAGGACGTGCAGACGTTAGCTCGCGCCATCGGTAGAACGCCGGCAGCGGTTTCCTTGAAGATATGGAACCTCGCTTCGTTTGATGAACGACGTCGTGCGCGCGGCAAGGTGGGAATGGTTAATGCCAGCAAGATGGACAAGATGGTATGGGCGGAGTACTCATCGGGTGGCGACGAGTTGATTGAGGAAGCGGCTGATGCTTTCTTTGGCCAGCTTGATCAACTTGATTCGGGCGATGTGATGAGCGACGATCTGCAAGATGCAATTGGAGCTAGCTTGCCGGAAGGACGAGATCGTGATGTGATTATCTCAACCCGCGTTAATCAGCAGTTCTTTCGTAATACATTGCTCGTTAATTACAACTCGCATTGCTGTTTAACAGGTCTATCGAATCAGAAATTACTGGTAGCGAGCCACATCAAGCCATGGAAGGCGTCCGATCCCAAAACTGAGAGGCTTGCGCCAGACAACGGATTGCTTTTGAATGCTCTTCACGATAGGGCATTTGACCAAGGGCTTATAACCATAACGAAGGATTTGAAGATTATAGTGTCTAGCATGGTTAGGCACGAGGCGCCCGAAGATGAGTACCTATGGCGTTATAACGGTGAGCGAATTACACTGCCCAAACAATCAAGTCCTAGGGCGGAGTTTATTGAATATCACAACGATATGGTGTTTAAGGGCTAAAAAAATATATATCGGAACGATGCGTTGTGCCGATGCAGTTTAAGTTTGTTCGGCGAGCCAGGCGGACAGCACTCAAGTGCTAAAGTGCTGTCCGCTCGATCAAATATGAAGGAGGGTGCCTCACTGCTCGACACTTCCGTTTGCCTATATGGCGCTCCTTCAAGGCCGCTAGCCCATAAGAACTGCGAGCTTCATGGAGTTCTCTGCGGCGGTGTAGCTCATAGCGCCTTTGCCGACCTTTTGCGGATCGTAATCGGATTGTTGGATGACGCCGCTGTACTGGGCAACGACGTTTTCAAATGCGGGGCTATCGAGAAACTTGTGAGGATCGGTTTTCCAATACACCTTCCCCTGATCATCTGCTTCCATCAATGCACGGAGGCCGCAGACTAGGGGGTAGATAAAGCCATCAGGAACAGGATTGTCCGTTGCCTTTTCAAAGAAGGGAGTTTTGTATTCATTGCGACTATTCTTAAGGCTCTTAACGGCGCCGATTTTTCCGTAGCTTCCTGTTTTGTTGTAGTGCTTGGGGAAACGCGAATAGATTTCATCGTATAGACCGGGAAGGTCCGTAGCCACTTTGAGCGCGCTAAGAACTTGCGGATTCTTGAGTTCGCGGCGCGCTGAACCAGCAGCTTTGCTTACTCGGTCATCCCTCATAAGCTGCAAGAACTTTTCCTGGCACTTCTCCTTGCCGCTATAGACTAGGGGAAGTTGTGGCGCTTCGATGTCGCCAGAGGTGACGTTACTTGAGATGAGCGATAACGGGATCCAAGAGAGTGCGACAAGCTTTCTGGATTCAATGGGGTTGCCGTCGTTGGTTTTCCAGCTGATTTTGGCTGCAAATTCAGGATATTTTTCGGCATAAAGAGCCTTAAAGGAATCAAAAAGACCTTCCTGATTGCCCTTGGTGCCTTGTGTGAGTTGAGCGTTATTGTTGCGAGCGTCGCAGATTTCCAAAAGTGAGGTGCGGAAGTTCTCAACGCAGAGCGCATCGTTTGGGTTGGTTGGAACGAGCAATTCGACAGGAATCGAGAAGTCTAGAGTGCTTATGCCTTTCTCTTTGAGGGCTGCTTTTTCTTCACGGAGAAGTGATAGATACTCTTCAATATCGGTTCGACGGTTCATCCATGTTTGCTTGAATGAATCCCAGATTGTGACTTCGTTCTTTTTGGGAGGTCGATTGCCAAGTGCATGTTCGGCTTCGCTGAGAATGTAGCTGCCGATTGCGAGTGTGTTGTGGCCGCCGTCAAGAATTCCCTCAACTTCGTCGTGAGAAGCAAAGCTTAGACGATAACGCCCGCGATCAAGGGGCTCGTAGCTCGAGGACGCAAGCAGAATTCCCTTTGATTTAAAAGGGAAGAGTTTTTGCGTGTGAGAAAGTTCATCAGCGCGAATGGATGCCTGAATAGCATCGGTCACTGAGCCCAAACGGGAATTGCGGGGGTTGGCATCGAGATCGAGCGTGTCGATAATTTTGATAATGGATTTGGGGGACATCAGCCCGACGATCTTTTTAATGTCTCCAACTTTTTGCTCGTAGCTGTCGGTAAAGCGAACAATAATGTCGGTGCTCATAGCGAAACCCTTTCGTCTAAAGTAGTCAAAACAACAGGCCTGCGCTCTTGGAGTGCCGGAGATTGAAAGGGAGCATCGCTAACAAAAAAGCTGGTCTCCCAGCTCTAGACGAAAGCCATAACGGTGATCGGGCGTTATGGTGTTGTGCCTAGAGACATCCGTCTCATCTTCCAGCCCCTATCCAGGAAGCTTGATCGAAGGATCGCACTGACCGAGGAAGAGATCAAGATCTTCGTGGAAATTAATCGGACTGCTTTTTTGTGAACGGTAGGTAAGTGACGGCGATCGGCATTTGTGTCCGCACGGCATGTGACACTTCCCCTGCCGATCCGTTCTGTCGCGGCGGCATGTATCTGAACAACGACCCTCTAAGGAGTTCGATATTGATGAGTGACAACACCAAGCATCTCGCAAAGAAGTGCGTCAAGGACGCGTGGCCGTGCCTCGCGTTGTGCCTTGCCGGCACAGCGGTTGCGCTGCTGGCTGTTCTGGGGCCGTTCGACGTGCTCCGAAGTGCCGTCTCTCTGCACGTTTGCATGGCCCTTGCCGGCGCCATGATGACCGGCGGCGTGCTCGATCTGGTTTTTTGGGTGCTTGACCCGTTTGGATGGAAGAACGAGGGGTAAGCCCTAAGGGCTGGAACGGTTGGCTTAGTGATCGTGCAGAATGCGGGCTAGCGACTTACAGGGAAGTGGTGATCCGATGACGGTCTATGTGACGGGCGATATTCACGGCGGCGTCGACATGCAAAAGCTGCGCGACTGGGACCTTGGGGATAGTCTGACGAGCGACGACTATCTGATTATCGCCGGCGGCTTTGGCTTTCCGTGGGATTTCTCTGCCGAAGAATGTGCCGACATCGCTTGGCTGGAATCGCGTCCCTATACCGTGCTGTTTGTCGACGGCAACCACGAGCGTTTCGATCACTGGGCGGAGCGCCCCATGGAGTTGTGGCACGGTGGGCTGACGCAGCGCCTGTCGGACACCTCTCCCATACGGCGCCTGACGCGCGGCGAGGTTTTTGAGCTCGACGGCTCAACGGTCTTTACCATGGGCGGCGCCACGAGCGTGGACAAGGAATACCGCATTCCGTATTCCAGCTGGTGGCCGCAGGAGCTGCCGGACGAGCGCAACTTTGAGGAGGCGCGGGCAAAGCTCGACAGCGTGGGCTGGACGGTCGACTACGTGATCACTCACACCTGCTCTACGCGCATGCTTTCGTCCACGCTTTATCCAGCGTCCGGCTGGAATTGCCCCTCCGTTGATCGGCTTACGGCATTTTTCGATGAGCTGGAAGACCGCTTGGACTACAAGCGCTGGTACTACGGGCATTTTCATCGGGATACCAACCCGGCCGAGCGTCACACCGTGCTCTACGACTGCATCGTTCGCTTGGGCGACGAACTCCAGCCCTGGGATGTTGCGTAGAGGCGGGGTGGCTGGCTACTCGACCGTTACAGTGATGTTCTCCCGATGCGCGCGGATGACGTCCCAGCTAAAGTGCTCGACCAGCTGCTCGGCGGTACGCGGCGTGGTGTCCGGCGCGATGCCTGTTTGCCCGGCGAGCCATCCCAACAGCGCCTCGGGTGTGCCAAAGCGGGTGCGGAGCTCGCCCAGGTCCAGATCGCGATCGCGCTTGGAAAGGCGGCGGCCGTCCGGTGACATGAGCAGCGGAATGTGCGCGTAGTGCGGCGTGGGCAGTCCCAGCAGATGTTGCAGATAGATCTGGCGCGGCGTGGAACCAAGCAGGTCGCATCCGCGTACGATCTCGGTGACGCCCATGGCAGCGTCGTCGACCACCACGGCCAGCTGATAGGCAAACACGCCGTCGCTGCGGCGCACCAAAAAGTCACCGCACTCGGTGGCGAGTGCTTCGCATTGGGCTCCGTACGTGCGGTCCACGAATTCGATCACGTCGCTGGCGAGGTCGTCGACGGTGGGCACGCGCAGGCGCGTGGCCGGAGCACGCAGGGCACTGCGGCGGGTGATTTCATCAGCAGAAAGACCTCTGCAGGCGCCGCGGTAGATGGGCGTGCCGTCGCTGGCGTGCGGCGCGCTCGCGGCGTGGAGTTCGGCACGCGTGCAAAAACAGGGATAGGTGAGGCCGGCGTCTTGCAGCTGGCGCAGGGCGTCCTCGTACAGATCCAGGCG
>DBFBEA010000053.1:0-6855 GCA_048248475.1 Collinsella sp.
GTGGTCTCGACAAACTCGTTCTTGCCGTAGCCATCGTCGGACACGATCAGATCGACATCGTGCGGATACCCCTCGATGGGATAGTGCAGCTTGGCGGGAATACCGAGCGCGTTCAGGCGGTTGCGGAACACATCGGCAGCAGGCTGGCCGGCGTACTGGGTGATGACCACAGCCGCGACGGCAAAGCCGTTGCCGCGGAACAGGTCAACCAGGCGCAGCACATCCTCGTCATAGGTAATACCGAGGTCACCACGAGCCTTGTTTTTCTCGATGTGGTTCGCGTTGATCGCGATGATAACCTCGACATCGTCGGCGATGCTCTTGAGCATGCGGAACTTGCTGTCCGGTTCAAAACCCGGCAGCACGCGGCTCGCATGATAGTCATCGAACAGCTTACCGCCAAACTCCAAATAGAGCTTGCCACCAAACTGCGAGATGCGCTCCTTAATATGAGCGGCCTGCAGCTCGATATACTTCGCGTTGTCGAAACCCTGGCGCATGTATGGCTCCCGTCCCGTTTCCATTTAATATCCTAGGCGATTATAGCGGAGCAGACCCTCCCCAACGCACTTCCCCTGCACCAACAAGGGGAACGTCGCAGGTTGAGCATAAGTCAGCGAGCGACGTCCAGGACGTACAAGTTGGCATGAAAAAGGCAAGGCATAGACCTTTTGGTCATGCCTTGCCTTTTGAATGACAAATTGTCGTCCTGGGCGGCGCGCAGCGTCGACTGGTTGCGCGGTTCGTAGAACCGCGCAACATAAGCGCGCCCCCTCCCGCGCACGGAACGGGAGGGGGCTAAAGGTAGGAGTCTACCGGTGGGTTGACCCCACCGGACAGACGATGACCAGGTGATCCTTTACAGGATCGTCAAGGTTTCCGTGGGGTACCCGTTGGGTACTTAGAGCAACACGCAGGCGACGGTCAGGATGATGGCGCAGACGACGGAGAGCGCGACGATGAGCTTAAGGGCAAACTTGAGCCAGGTCGTCCACTCGATCTTGGCCAGGGCGAGACCGCCCATGATGGCGCCGGAGGTCGGGGTGAACAGGTTCACGACACCGATGGCGGCGGAGAAGATCATGACCATGACCTCGGGCGAGAAGCCGAGCTTAACAGCCAGCGGTCCCATGATGGGCATGGAGACGGTGGCCATACCGGAGGTCGAGGGGATCAAGAAGGACAGGCCGAAGTAGACCAGGAAGCTCATGGGAGCGAAGATCACGCCGGACAGGCCAGCCAGGGCATTGGCGGCAGCGTCGAGGACGTAGACGTCGAGGCCGGTGTTAGCCATGAGGACGGAGATACCACGGGCGAGAGCGATGACGAGAACAACGGACATCATGTCGGCAGCGCCGGTGATGAAGGTGTTGACGATCTGCTTCTCGGACAGGCCACCGATGATACCGATCAGGATAGCCATGAGGAAGAACCAGGTGGAAGCCTCGTCGAAGTACCACTGGCCAATGGGCAGGCCGGTGATCAGGGCAGACCAGCCCTGGACGACGGTGTTACCGTCGGCGTCGTAGACAGCGCCGGCGTCGAAGAAGTTGGCGACGCCCTCGTTGAGGTCGGCCAGCGGGATGAAGCCGACGATCATGACGACGAAGGTGAAGGCGAAAGCGATCAGAACACCCTTCTGACGACCGGTGAGCTTGACCTCCTTGTGGACCTCGGAAGCAGCCTTGCCATGTGCCTCTTCGGCGGCCTTGAGCTCCTGCATCGAAAGGATGGTGGAACCCTTGTCAGCCTTGACCTTCTTGGCATAGTTCATCACGAAGACGATGGACATAGCGGTAGTGACAATCCACAGGACGGCACCGAGGCCGATGATGATGGACTGGTTCACGGCAATGTCAACGCCGGTCAGAGCGTCGACGGCAGCGCCGACGGCGAACGGGTTAACCGTGGAGCCCAGGCAGCCGCAGCCAGCGCCGAGCAGGACGGTAGCGGCGCCGACCATCGGGTCGAAGCCGGCAGCCATCATGGTAGCGGCAAGCAGGGCGTAGAAGGGAACGGTCTCCTCGCACATACCATAGGTGGTACCACCGAGGGAGAAGATGAGCATCAGCACGGGAATGAGCATGATCTCGTTGCCCTTAAGCTTCTGCACCAGGACGGCGATGCCGTTGTCCAGAGCGCCGGTCTCAGTCATCATGCCGAGGAAGCCGCCCAGGATCATAACGAAGAGGCAGACGGGCAGAGCGTCAGCGAAGCCCTTAATCGGGGCGGTGCAGAAATCGCTCAGACGGGCGGCAGTAACCGCGCCGCCGGACGTGCCGGAGACGATAACGGTAATTACTGCAACAATTGCCAGCAGAGCAAGAAGAATGGTGAACGATGAAGGCATACCGCGCTTTTTCTTAGCGGTCTCAGTCATGGTTCTCATCCCCCCTTCATAAATCATTTAACTGTCTCGCGCGAAGCGGATCTTCCGTGCCGTGCCCACCGCCCGACGCGAGATATTTACCAGACAAAACCGCTCGGGGTGAGCAGCAATACACCCCCGAGCGAGATGCTAGATGCTCTTACTTGAGCGTGGCGTACATGACAGCCTTGATGGTGTGCATGCGGTTCTCCGCCTCGTCGAAGACCTTGGAAGCGGGGCTCTCGAAGACCTCGTCGGTGACCTCCTGCTCGGTGATGCCGAACTGCTCGCACTTCTCGGCGCCAATGGTGGTGTTGGTGTCGTGGAAGCTGGGCAGGCAGTGCAGGAAGATGGCGCCCGGGTTGGCCATAGCCATGACCTCGGAGGTAACACGATACGGAGTGAGCTGAGCGATGCGCTCGGCCCAGACCTCGTCGGGCTCGCCCATGGAGACCCACACGTCGGTGTAGAGAACGTCGGCACCGGTGACGCCGTCCTTGACGTCGGTGGTCAGCTTGATGGTGCAGCCGTTGGCCTCGGCGATGGGCTTGCAGGCCTCGATGACGTCGTCGGCGGGCATGCACTCCTCGGGGCCGCAGGCCACGAAGTTCATGCCGAGCTTGGAGCAGACAACCATGAGGGAGCGAGCAACGTTGTTCTTGCAGTCGCCCATGAAGACGAGGGTCTTGCCCTTGATGTCGTAGTTGAAGTTCTCCTGGACGGTCAGGATGTCGGCGAGCATCTGGGTGGGGTGCCACTCGGTGGTCAGGCCGTTCCACACGGGCACGCCGGACTTAGCAGCGAGCTCCTCGACGTCGTCCTGGGCAAAGCCACGGAACTCGATGCCGTCATACATGCGGCCGAGAACGCGGGCGGTGTCCTCGATGGACTCCTTCTTGCCCATCTGCGACGAACCGGGATCGAGATAGGTCACGCCCATGCCCAGGTCCATGCCGCCGACCTCGAAGGCGCAGCGGGTACGAGTGGAGGTCTTCTGGAAGAGCAGAACGATGTTCTTGCCCTCGAGATAGCGGTGCGGAACGCCAGCGCGCTTCATGTCCTTGAAGTTCTTGGAGAGCTTGAGCAGGTACTCGATCTCCTCGGTGGTGAGGTCGAGAAGCTTGAGGAAGCTACGGCCGGAGAGGTTAACACCCATGGTTTGATTCCTTTCGAAGAAATGAATTACGTAAGTATTAGTGTTGCCCGTTTAACGGGCGAAGCCGGTGCGGTTGTAGGGAGACCGCACCGGAAACGGAAAGACTTAGAGGTCCTCGCGCCAGAAGGGCATGCTCATGCAGCGCGGGCCGCCGCGGCCGCGGGAGAGCTCGGCGGAGGGCACGACGAGAAGGTCCAGGCCCTCCTTGTACAGCACGTCGTTGGTGACGGTGTTGCGGGCGTAGACGCAGATCTTGCCGGGCTCGACGCACAGGGTGTTGGAGCCGTCGTTCCACTGCTCGCGGGAGGCCGCGATCGGGTCGCCGCCGCCGCAGGGGATCAGCTTGACCTGGTCGACGCCGGTGGCGTCCTCCAGGACGTGCTCGAGGGTGTCCTCGATCAGGCGGATGTTCACGTCGCCCGGGTTCTTGCCGGCGGTCAGCTCGTAGACGCGCAGGGTGCCCATGATGGCGGGGTGGATCGTGAACTTATCGACGTCGATCTGGGTGAAGACCGTGTCGAGGTGCATGAAGGCGCGCGAGACCGGGATGTCGAAGGCCAGGATGCGCTCGACCTTGGAGTCGGAGTTCCAGAAGATGTTCTGGGCCATGACGTCGATCGCGGCGGCCTGGGTGCGCTGGGAGATGCCGACGGCGAGGGTCTTCTCGTTGATGTTCAGCACGTCGCCGCCCTCGGTGTGGAACTGGCAGTCGCGGCGGAAGTACAGCGAGACGTCCTTGTAGTCGGGGTGGTACTTGAAGACGTACTTGCCGTACAGGGTCTCGCGGTTGCGGGTGACCGAGTACATGCGGTTGAGGTTGACGCCCTCGCCGACGACCGCGAACGGGTCGCGGGTGAAGTAGAGGTTGGGCATCGGGTCGATGATCAGGTCGGACTCGGACTCGGAGTTGACCAGGGAGTCGAGGGTCGTGGACGCCGTGAGGGGCATGTCGATCTCGGACTTGGTCATGCCGGCCATGGTCTTCTTGACGAACTCGAGGTTGTCCTCGATGGAGTCCAGCTTCTCGCGGACGATCTGCGGCATGTGCTGGCCGCGGATGCCGGCCTCGGCGATGTACTGGTCGGTGAACTCGGCGCGGGCGCCGGGGACCTGGTCGAACACCTCGGCGACGAGGTTCTCGAGATAGAGGACCTCCACGCCCTGGTCCCTCAGGATCTGGGCGAAGGTGTCGTGCTCCTGCTGCGCGACCTCCAGGAACGGGACGTCGTCGAACAGGAGTCGCTCGAGCTCGTCGGGCGGCAGGTTGAGGAGCTCGTCGCCGGGACGGTGCAGGCAGACCTTCCTGAGCTTGCCGATCTCGGAAGGCACGTGCAGACCTTTCGTCATGGCCTCCTACCTTTCTTTCGGGCCCTTGTCAGGGCCGATTCGTTAGCGCCCCTCCGTGTGAGGCGTTATTGCTGACGACATATTTATATCCAAAATCAGCTCATACTTCCACCTTGCCCCCGAACGGTTTTTTATAGGGGGTGAACGGCATACACATATACTTCACGCATGGCACACTTCATCTTAATAAAGCGTATTTACCTGCTTAAACGCGTTTTAATCCTAAAATCAAATGGAACTAAACTTTGTTAAACCATCCTCAAATTGCATATTTCCAATAAAGCTATGAATAGAATTAGCGGTTCACACCGCGTCTCAACCATTTTCATTTTTATTCAGAAAAAAGTTTGTCCTATTCATTTCTGATAAATAAATTACCGTTTACCAGACGCTTGATACCGTTCACCGGAAACTCAGTATAAGGCCCAGCGGATACCGCCTCGCTTTACGGCCCCATTTGTAACAACTTGACTTCTCGGTATAGAAAAACGGACCCGCTTCCCCTAGGGAAACGGGTCCGTTTTCGATTATCTTCGGCTAATTTGGATAAGGCCCCCGAAGACCATCGGAATCCTAGCGATCGAACTCCGCCAGTGCCTCGCCCAAAAGCCTCAGGCCCTCGCGCAGAACGTCCTCGCTCGCGCAGTAGCCCAGGCGTGCGCCGCAGGGAAGCTCAAAACGGCTACCGGGGACCAGCAGCACTCCCCTCTCGGACAGCAGGCGCCTGCAGAACTCCTCGTCATCCTCGGGAATATCCAGCTGGATAAACGAGGTGGACACGCCCTGCGGGGCCGTCCAGGAAACGCGATGCTGCGTATCGATCCAAGCCTGCGCGATATCGCGGTTGTCAAACACGATCTTGCGATTGCGCTCGAGGATCTTATCCTTGTGTTCAAGCACATAGGTCGCCAGGGCGTCGTTGAACACACCGCCGCAGATCATGGTGTAATCGCGATAGGTGCGGATGCGGTTGGATATCTCTTCGTCTGCCACGACCCAGCCCACGCGGGCCGCAGGCGTCGAATAGGTCTTCGACAACGAGTTGGTGACAATGGCCCTCTCGTACACGTCGACCATCGACATAAAGGACTCAGTGTTTTCAAGCGGCAGGTACACCTCGTCGCACAGCACATAGGCGCCCACCGAGCGGGCGATCTCGGCAATCTGACCGAGCATACCGGCATCGAGCACCGTACCGATGGGGTTCGATGCGTTGTTTATGCAGATAAGCTTGGTGTTGGGGCGCACCAAGCTCTTGAGTTCCTCGATATCGGGCTTCCAGCCGAGTTCCTCGCGAAGCTCCCAATACTCGACCTCGGCGCCCAGCGTGCGCGGAATCTCGTAGAGCGGCGCGTAGGTGGGCCACTCGGCGATAACGTGGTCGCCGGGCTCGACCACAGCCATGATGGCGTTGAGGTTAGCGCCCGTGCAGCCATTGGTCTGCAGAATGTGATCGGGATTGACCTCCCGACGATACAGCTTGGCAACCTCGGCCTTAAACTCCGGCGAGCCCTCGATCCAGCCGTAGTTCATCTTCTCGCGGTCCAGGCGCTCGTAGAACGTGGCGCCGTCCTGTTCATCGAGCGCGCGCAGCTCGCCCATGGTGAGCGACGAGATCGTCGACTGGGCGATGTCCCACGTGGCGCTCTTCTCCCAAACGTTGAGCCATTCCTCAACGCCAATCGTCTTGATGTCCATGGCCAAGCTCCTTACAAAAGCAGTCATCCAACCGTGTTGACGTTCCTCATACAAGATTGGGGCGGTGCGAAAACCCGCACCGCCCCAATGGGAGACATCTAATGGCAGCTAGATGTATGTATTATGACCTGTACGGGTCCTTGAAGACCTTAGAGGTCCTCGCGCCAGAAGGGCATGCTCATGCAGCGCGGGCCGCCGCGGCCGCGGGAGAGCTCGGCGGAGGGCACGACGAGAAGGTCCAGGCCCTCCTTGTACAGCACGTCGTTGGTGACGGTGTTGCGGGCGT
>DBFBEA010000054.1:0-21541 GCA_048248475.1 Collinsella sp.
CGTCCGGGCTTGATAACCGCCGCCTTCTCACCCGCAATGGCCTCAAGCGTGTCGCCCAGGATGCGCGTGTGATCGAGCCCAATGCCCGTAATGGCAACGGCGACGGGATCGGTCGCACTCGTGGCGTCCCAACGACCGCCCATGCCGACCTCTAGTACGGCAACATCCACCGCGGCCTCGGCAAACACTACAAGTGCGGCAGCCGTCAGCAGGTCAAACGGCGTGATGGTATAAGCGCGCTCCCCCGCCGCCACACGGTGCGCATTCACGCGGCGCCCCGCCTCGACAGCTGCCGAAACGCCACGGGCAAACGCCTCGTCGCTCACAACGCACCCATCGACCTCCATGCGCTCGGGATAGCGCACCAGCTGCGGCGACGTATACAGCGCGGTCTTGAGCCCCTCGCCGCGAAGGATAGCAGCCGAAAAACGCGTGGTCGAAGTCTTGCCATTGGTACCGGCAACCTGAATGCAATCAAAATACTCATCCGGACGCCCCAGCTCATCGAGCATATCGATAACCGTCTCGAGTAGAGGACCAGCATCCCCAGAAATCCGCCCCGTATCAGCAGCAAGCCCCACAGCCTCATCAAACGAAAGCAGCTCAAACGAGAAAGGAACGACATACGACCCAGAACGCTTAGCCATAACCCAAAGTCCCCTCAACATAAAAAGAGGCCCGAATCAGCAACGAGCCCCTCCCATTCAAAATATCAGCCAAACACCGCTTTGCAGCGAGATCAAGGTCACAACCAAGTGGCCCTACCAGGCAGCGAACGCCCCCGTAACCGCTATGGGAGCGGTTTGGGGCTTTGCTCGATACAAGTTCCGCACGAGCCGAAGGCCACTTAATGTGGCCTTCGTGCGAGCAGGACTGTCCGCAGTAGCGAGCAAAGCCCCAAACCGCGTCCCCCAGTACCGCCTACGAGAAGTCAGCAACCTGCGAGTTCAGCGCCGCCAGGATCTCCTTGAGCTCAGCTGCACGGTCCCTCTTCTTCTGCACCACCGCGGGCGCGGCCTTGGCCACAAAGCCCTCGTTGGCGAGCGTCTTCTCGCAACCGGCGAGCTCCTTCTGAGCCGCGGCAATCTCCTTCTCCAGGCGTGCCTTCTCGGCCGAAAGATCAACCTTGCCCTCGAGCACCACAAAGACCTCGACGCCGCTGTCGACCACGGCGATGCTCGCGGCCGGCTTCTCAACGTCAGTACCCATGACCAGCGAAGAGGTGTTGGCCAGCGGCTCGATGGTCGAGCGCAGGCTCTCGAGCTTCTCGATGTCCTCGGCACCGGCGCGTACGACCACGTCGAGCTCGGCCTTGGGGCTCAAGCGATAACGCGAACGCGTGGCACGGGCGGCGGAAACGACGGTGCGGCACAGCTCAAACGCGCGCTCGGCGGGCTCGTCGACGTACTTGACGTAGTCGGCGGGCTCCGGCCACTTGGCGATCATGAGCGCCTCGGCGCGGTCCACGTTGCCCTCGGCATCCAGGTCGAGCACGCTCGCCGGCATATTGTCCCAGATCTCCTCGGTGACAAACGGCATGAGCGGGTGCATCAGGCGAATGGAGGTGTCGAGCACAAAGATCAGGTTGCGCTGGGCCTGCAGACGGCCCTCGCCCTTCAGGCGGGCCTTGGTGACCTCGACGTACCAGTCGCAGACCTCGTTCCAGAAGAACTGCTGCACGCCGCGGGCCATGTCGCCAAAGGTGTAGTTCTCGATGCCCTCGGTGACCATCTTGACGGCCTTCGCCAGGCGGCTGAACATCCAGGCGTCGGCCGGCGTCTCCACGACGGGCTCGCCGGGCGTGTAGCCCTCCATGTTCATGAGCAGGAAGCGGCTGGCGTTCCAGATCTTGGTCACAAACGACTTGGCCTGGTCGGTGCGCGGGCTGTCGATAAGCTTCTTGGTCTTCTTGTCGATGTTCGCATCGAACTTGACGTCCTGGTTGTTGGTGCACAACGTGAGCAGGTTGTAGCGCATGGCATCGGCGCCGTACATGCCAATGAGGTCCATGGGGTCAACGCCGTTGCCCTTGGACTTGGACATGCGGCTGCCGTCCTTGGCAAGAATCGTCGGATAGATGACGACGTCCTTAAACGGCACCTCGTCCAGGAAGTACAGCGAGCTCATGACCATGCGGGCGACCCACAGCGCGATGATGTCACGCGCGGTGACGAGCGCCGTCGTGGGGTGATGTCCCTCGAGCAGCTCCGGCTTTTGCGGCCAGCCCTGCGTGGCGAAGGTCCACAACTGCGAGCTGAACCAGGTGTCAAGCACGTTCTCGTCCTGATGCACGTGATGACCGCCGCACTTGGGGCACACATCGGTGTCCTCGGTAAGGGCGTCCTCCCAGTCGCAGTCCTCGCAGTAAAACACGGGGATGCGGTGGCCCCACCACAGCTGGCGGCTAATGCACCAGTCCTTAAGGTTCTCCATCCAGGTGGTGTAGGTCTGCGTCCAGCGCGCGGGGTGGAAGGTAACCTTACCGGAGTTAACGGCGTCAAGCGCCGGCCCCTTGAGCTTGTCAACGGCCACAAACCACTGCTCGGACAGCCACGGCTCAAGCGCGGCGTCGCAGCGGTAGCAGTGCATGACGGAGTGATCAAGGTCCTCGACGTGATCGAGCAGGTCGTGCTCCTCGAACCACTTGATGACGGCCTCGCGGCACTCGTCGCGGTTCATACCGGTGAACTCGCCGTAGCCCTCGACGACCACCGCGTGCTCGTCGAAGATGTTAATCTGCGGCAGGTCGTGGGCCTGACCCATGGCGTAGTCGTTGGGGTCGTGAGCAGGCGTTACCTTGACGAAGCCAGAGCCGAAATTGGCGTCGACATGCCAATCCTCAAAGATGGGGATCTCGCGGTCGACGATGGGGAGCTTGACGGTCTTACCCACAAAGGCGGCCTTCTCGGGGTCCTTCGGGGAGACAGCGACGCCCGTGTCGCCAAGCATGGTCTCGGGGCGCGTGGTGGCGACGACGATGTAATCCTGGCCGTTGACCGGCTCGGTCAGCGGGTAGCGCAGGTGCCAAAGGTGGCCCTTCTCGTCCTTATATTCGGCCTCGTCGTCCGAGATGGCGGTGGTGCAGTTGGGGCACCAGTTAACGATACGCTTGCCGCGGTAGATCAGACCGTCGTGGTACCAGTCGCAGAAGACCTTGCGCACGGCCTGCGCGTAGTCCTCGTCCATGGTAAAGCGCTCGTTATCGAAGTCAACGGAGCAGCCCATACGCTTGATCTGCTCGACGATGATGCCGCCGTACTCGTGGGTCCAATCCCAGCAAGCGTCGACAAACTTGTCGCGACCGATCTCCAGGCGGCTAATGCCCTCGCTCTTGAGTTTCTTGTCGACCTTGGTCTGCGTAGCGATACCGGCGTGGTCGGTACCGAGCACCCAGCGCGTGGACTTGCCGCGCATGCGGGCCATACGAATGATGGCGTCCTGGATGGAGTCGTCGGTAGCGTGACCCATGTGAAGCTTGCCGGTAACGTTGGGAGGCGGAATGGTGACGGTGCAGTCGCCCACGCCCTCACGGCGCTTGTAGTAGCCGCCGTCGAGCCACTTCTGCAGGATCGCCGGCTCGTTGGTCGACGGATCGTAGTTCTTGGGCATTTCTTCCATATATCTCTCCCTGTCCCGCCGGGGAGGAATGTAGGCCCGCCAGGGTCTGCATTCCTCCCCTTAGGTATCGATTACTTCAGTCTGATATGACTTCGCTGAGGCTTAAACAAACACACAGAATAACACAGGTAGTTGGGGTTATTGCGCATATATAAAATAGCCTCCGACCGCGAGTGGTCGGAGGCTATTTGCAAACACGTTTTAGGCAGGTCTAGCCGTAGATGCGTTGGGGCTGTTCTTCGCCCTTGACGGCGGCTTCGGTTACGACGACCTTGGCAACGCCTTCCTCGCTGGGGAGGTCGAACATCGTCTGCTGCAGCACGTCCTCGCAAATGGCGCGCAGACCGCGGGCGCCGGTCTTGCGGGCAAGCGCCATGCGGGCGATCTCGTGCAGGGCGGCGTCCTCAAACTCAAGATCGACGTCCTCGAGCTGGAACATCTTGCGGTACTGGCGCACCACGGCGTTCTTGGGCTCGGTCAGGATCGACACCAGGTCGTCCTCGTCGAGCGCCTGCGTCTGGGTGACGACGGGCGTACGGCCCACGAACTCGGGAATCATGCCAAAGGCGTTGAGGTCCTGCGGGAGCACCTGACGCAGCAGGTCGTTCTCGTCGACCGAGGTGGGGCCGGCGATCTCGGAGTTAAAGCCCACGCCCTTGTTGCCCACGCGGTCGGCGATGATCTTATCCAGGCCCACAAAGGCACCGCCGCAGATGAACAGGATGTTGGTCGTGTCGATCTGCAGCAGCTCCTGCTGGGGATGCTTGCGGCCGCCGGTGGGCGGAACGCTTGCCACCGTGCCCTCAAGAATCTTAAGCAGTGCCTGCTGAACGCCCTCGCCCGAAACGTCACGGGTGATGGAGAGGTTCTCGGCCTTGCGGGCGATCTTATCGATCTCGTCCACGTAGATAATGCCAACCTGCGCGCGCTCGATATCGCCATCGGCAGCATTAATGAGCTTGAGCAGGATGTTCTCCACGTCCTCGCCAACGTAACCTGCCTCAGTAAGCGCGGTGGCATCGGCGATGGCAAACGGCACCTCGAGGATGCGCGCAAGCGTCTGGGCGAGCAGGGTCTTGCCGGTGCCGGTGGGACCGAGCAGCAGGATGTTAGACTTGGCGAGCTCTACCTCGTCCATATCGTCGTCGAACTGCGAGCCCATGTCGTCGTCAAAGGCAGACACCGCGGCGCCGCCCTCAATCACGCGGCGATAGTGGTTGTACACGGCAACCGACATGGCGCGCTTGGCGTCCTCCTGGCCCATAACATAGGCCGAAAGCTCGTCATAGATCTCGTGCGGCGTCGGCACGTGCGTAATGACCTGGCGGGCGTCGTCCTCGAGCTCAAAGCCCTCGGCCTCGGGATCCATAGCAGGCTGGGACGCAGCCTGGCCGTGATCGTTGAGGAAGCCCGGCAGCTTGCCGTTGCGGGCAGCGTCCATAAAGTCCGAAGCCAGCGACTCCTCCAAGATCTCGGAGCAGGCGGCGACGCACTCGTCGCAGATAAAGATGTTGGTCGGGCCCTTTACAAGGCGGCGAACCTGCCCCTGCTCTTTTCCGCAGAAGGAGCAGCGGATGGGGTTGCCGTTCTCGTCAAAGTTGTCCTGCATGTTACCTGCCATCCTAGGCGTCCTTCGCGGCGAGATCGCGCGAGGTGACGATACGGTCAATCAGGCCGTAGTCGAGGGCCTCGGCAGCGGTCAGGTAGTTGTCGCGCTCGGTGTCGGCCTGGACCTTCTCAATGGGCTGGCCCGAGGCATCGGACAGGATCTGGTTGAGCTCGCGGCGGGTCTTCTTGATCTCCTCGGCCACGATCTCGATCTCGGTCTGCTGGCCCTGGGCACCGCCGCTGGGCTGGTGAATCATGACCTTGGAGTGCGGCAGGCAGAAGCGCTTGCCCTTGGCGCCGGCCGAAAGCAGCACAGCGGCCATGGACGCGGCCATACCGACGCAGATGGTGGAGACCTGCGGCTTAATGAAGTTCATGGTGTCAAGAATCGCCAGGCCGGAGTAGACCTCGCCGCCGGGCGAATTGATGTAGAGCGAGATATCCTTCTCGGCATCCTGGCTCTCAAGATGCAGCAGCTGGGCAACGACCAGGTTGGCGCTGACGGAGTTGATCTCCTCGCCCAAGAAGATGATGCGGTCGTTGAGCAGGCGCGAATAGATATCGTAGCTGCGCTCGCCGCGCGGCGTCTGCTCGATAACGTATGGCACGAGGGCGGAATCGAACTTAGCGATCATACGCATCTCCATTTCTCTCTTGCGGACCAAATTGGTTCTAGATAAACGTACGGTGCCCGCATGCTATGCATTGGCTGGCACCGTACGAAGCAACCGGATAACCGGTGTATAACTTTACCCCATCACGGGCGCACGCATGCGCTCGCGGGCAAGGTGACGAGAATTACTCGGCGTCCTTGGCGGTCTCGTCGACCTCGGTCACCTTGGCGTTCTCGACCAGGTGGTCGACGGCCTTGGAGCGACGGATGGACTCGCGGACGGCAGGCATGCGGCCATCGGCGATGAACTCGGCCTTGGAAGCCTCGACGTCCTTGACGCCGGCCTTCTCGAACTCGGCGTTGATGTCGTCCTCGGTGACCTCGATCTTGAGCTCACGGGCGAGGGCGTCCAGAGCCAGGGACTCACGGGCAACGTCGTTGGCCTGCTTGTGCAGGTCGCCGATGAACTGCTCCATGGTCAGACCGGAAGCGGGCAGCCAGGTGTCCAGCGTCATGCCGCGGGCAGCGAGGTTGGACAGGAAGTTCTGGCCAAGCTCCTCAAAAACGGACTGCTCGTAGTCGGCGTCCATCTCCTCGAGCTGCAGACGCTCGGCGAGAGCGGCGACGCAACGGTTCTCCTTCTCGGCCGGGAGGCGGGAAGCCTTGTCCTGCTCGATCTCGATCTTGATGGCGTCGCGCATGGCGTCGATGCTGTCGAAGCCAAAGTCGGACTTGACAAGCTCGTCGGTGAGCTCGGGGGTGTTGCGGACCTTGATGCCCTTGACGGTGACCTCGACAGTGTGGGTCTCGGCCTCCTCGCCCTCCTCGACCTCGTCGGTCCAGGTGACGGTCTTGACGTCGTCAACGTTAGCGCCGATCAGGGCCTCGTTGAACTCCTTGGGGTTGCTGTCGCTGCCGGCGATGAGCATGCGGCCCTCGGCGGCAAAGTTATCGGCGTTCTCGACAGCCTTGAGGTCGACGGTGACGTAGTCCTCGGCCTCGACGGCGCGACCCTCGACGTCCTCGAAGGTGGCGCGGTAGTTGAGGAGCATCTCGACCTGGTTGTTGATCTCGGACTCGGTGACCTCCGCAGGGGGCATCTCGATCTCGACGGCGTCGAAGGAGGAGAGCTCAGCGGCGGGACGCAGGGAGAACTCGACGGTGTAGGTGTAGTCCTCGTGATCCTTGGCGAGGTCGAGCTCCTTGTAGTCACCGTTCTTGGTGGGGACGATGTCCAGCTCGTTGAGGACGGCGGGCTCGTTGGCGGCGATCAGGTCGTTGGTGGCCTGAGCGAGGGTAGCCTCGGCACCAAGAGCAGAGTCGATGACCGGACGGGGAGCCTTACCGGCACGGAAGCCCGGGAAGCGGTACTTCTTGGCGGTGTCCTTGTAGGCCTTCTTGATCGCGGCGTCGACGTCGGCGGCCGGGATGGTGACCGTAGCGGTGAGCTTGGCGTCCTTGACGTCAGAAGCGGTGATGTTCAACACGTTCCTCCTCATACTGCCCAGCTTATCTGAGGTGCTGGTACCTTTATGCAACAAAGAGTCGCGACGGCCGAAGCCGACGCAGATGCGTTGGTGCGGGCGAAAGGACTCGAACCTTCACGGGAATCCCACCAGAACCTAAATCTGGCGCGTCTACCAATTCCGCCACGCCCGCATGAGCGCACAGACTAGGAATGATAGCAGATACGAACGACAAGCGCACGCACACCTTTTACAAGCTCACGACCTCACCACGAGTGCAAAAGGCGGGGCAAGTTGCCCCGCCCCGCCAATTACGACTTGTTCGCTGACCCGCTACTCCCCCAGCAGGGCCTTCTCGGGCGTGATGGGCAGTGAGCGAACCTGATGGCCGGTGGCGTGCGCCACGGCCGAGGCAACGGCGGCGAGCGGTGTGTTGATGACGACCTCGCCGATCGACTTGGCGCCAAACGGGCCCGTCGGCTCGTAACTCGGCTCAAAGGCCACGCGAATGCTGCCGATATCCAGGCGCGTGGGCAGCTTGTAGCTCATAAAGTTGCCGGTGCGCAGACGGCCGCGCTCATCATGCTCGACGATCTCGTAGAGCGCGTGGCCGATACCCTGGGCAATGCCGCCCTCGGCCTGGACGCGCGCGAGCGCCTCGTTGATCACGGTGCCGCAGTCCACGGCCGCCGCGTAGTCCACCACAGTCACCTTGCCGGTAGCCTTGTCGACCTCGACCTCGGCAATGCCGGCCATAAACGGCGGGGGCGAAACGGGCAGGCAGGCAGAGGCATGCGAGGTGAGCGCGTCGCCGCCCGCGATGTTCTTGACGCATAGGTTGGCAAAGTCGCGCAGCGTGAGGTAGCGGTTCTGCTCGCGCGCGGCACGCTCGTCGGACAGACGCACATACTGGCCATCGAAGACCACCTCGGCGGCGTCAACGTCCCACATCTGGGCGGCCTTGGCGCAGATCTTCTCACGCAGCTCGGTCGCGGCGTTCTTGGCGGCAAGTCCCGTCACGTACGTACCCGAGCTCGCGTACGAGCCGGCATCAAACGGCGACACATCGGTGTCCACGCCGCGCACCACGATCAGCGAGCTCTCCACACCCAGTTCCTCGGCGGCAATCTGCGCCAGGATCGTGTCGACGCCCATGCCGTTATCGGTGGCGCCGGTGCCGATGGTAATGAAGCCGTCCTCTTCCAGGCGCATGTCGATGCCGGCGATATCCACGTTGGAGATGCCCGAGCCCTGCATAGTGAGCGCACAGCCCAGAGCACGCACGCGGTCGCCCAGGTCGACGGCCAGCGGCTTGTCGCGCCAACCGATCATGTCCATTGCGCGTAGCAGGCAGCGGTCGAGTGCGCAGGCGTTGAGCTTCTCGTTGTAGTACTGCGGCATGATCTCGCCCTCGCGCACGATGTTCTTAAGGCGCAGGTCGGCGGGATCCATGCGCAGCATGTCGGCGAGCTCGTTGACGGCGCTCTCCACGGCAAACTGGCCCTGGGTGGCACCGTAGCCGCGATACGCGCCGCCGCGGTTGGTATTGGTGTAGACGGCGTCCCAGCTAAAGCGGCTCGCCTTCACATGGTTGTAGATGGGCAGGCTCTTGTGGCCCGAAAGGCCAATCGTCGTGGTGGCGTGCTCGCCGTACGCGCCGGCGTTGGACAGCGTATGCAGGTCGATAGCCGTGATGGTGCCGTCATTCATGGCACCCAGCTTAACGGTCATCTGCATCTGGTGGCGCGAGTTGCCCGCGGTGATGGTCTCCTCGCGGGTGTAGCAGCAGTAGCTCGGACGGCCGGTCTGCTGGGTGACGAACGCAACGAAGATCTCGCAGCAGCCCGTCTGCTTAGAGCCAAAGCCGCCACCGATGCGCGGCTTAATGACCTGCACCTGCGACTGCGGGATATCGAGCGACTGCGCGACCATGCGACGCACGTGGAAGGGCACCTGCGTAGAGGTGGTCACCGAGATGCGGCCGAAGGCGTCGGTCGTCGCGAAGGCGCGGAAGGTTTCCATGGGCGCGGTCTGCGTGGCCTGGCTGGTGTAGGTGCGGGTGAACACGATGTCGCTCTGGGCGAAGGCCTCGTCAAGGTCGCCAAAATCGCTCGTGCCGCTGCACACCAGGTTGCGCGGAACGTCGCCGCCCTGCGGGAACATAAAGGTCACGTCGCCCTCGGGGTGGACCACGATGTCGTTATCGAGCGCCTTGGTAAAGTCGAGCAGGGGCTCGAGTACCTCGTAGTCGACCTTGATGAGCTTGAGCGCCTTGTCGGCGGCCTCCTCGGTCTCGGCAGCAACGATCGCCACTTCCTCGTTTTGGTAGCGCACGAGGTTCTCAAGGATCAGACGGTCGTAGGGACTCGGCTGCGGATAGCTCTGGCCGGCGATGGTAAAGCGGCGCTTGGGCACGTCCTCGTAGGTGTAGACGCCCACCACGCCCGGCACCTTCAGGGCGCGCGACGTATCGATGGAGCGGATCTTGGCGCGGGCATAGGGGCTGCGCTTGAGTTTGACGATCAGCGCGCCGGCGGGCACCAGGTCGCCCGTGTAGACGGGACGACCCTCGAGCAGCGCCTTCGAGTCCTTCTTGGGCTGCTTGTGAGTGATCTGCTTGTACGAGACACCGTCGCAGCTGGTGTCGTTAACCGGCAGCTCGGGCATCTCGAAGCCCACCTGCACGCCAGACTCGTTGAGGAAGCGCACGATGGCGCGCAGCTGGCTCTCGTAGCCGCTGCAACGACAGAGGTTACCGGCAAGCTGACGCGAGAGCTCCTCGCGCGTGGCGACGAGGCTCGGGTCCTCCTTGGCGGCGCGGGCGAGCGCCAGCACGTTCATGATAAGGCCGGGGGCGCAAAAACCGCACTGCTCGGCGCCTTCGGCAGCCATCGCGCGGGCCAGCGCCTCGGACTCGGCTTTGAGGCCCTCGAGCGTGGTGATGGTGTGGCCCTCGACGCGCGCGGCGGGAACCGAGCAGCTCAGCACCGGGTCGCCGTCGAGCCACACCGTGCACAAACCGCAGTTGGTGGTCTCGCAGGCGCAGCGCACCGACGCGCAGCCCTGCTCGCGCAGCAGCGCAAAGAGCATGGTGTCGGGGGCAATCTGGACCTTGACCTTACGGCCGTTGAGCGTAAAGGAAAGATCGATGAGTTTGGCAGCCATTAGCGCACCTCGCTAGAATCGACGCCGGGCACGCGGCGGCAGGAATACTCGTCCGTGGCAAACTTAGGAATCTGCACGCCCTCGAGCTCGTGGGCAAGCGCGGCCGAAAGCTCGATGCCGGCGGCGCGGCGCACAGCTTGGACGGCAAGCGGGGCCGAGATGCGGCGGCGGTAGTCGGCCGAGCCCCACAGATTGGTGCCGTAGCTCAGGGTACGCACGGATGCGGCAAGGGCGCGAAGCTCGTCCTCGGAAGGATGCTCGTTGGTAAGGCCGCACGCCTCGCCCTGCAGCAGGGTCGCACGCAGCGGGCGGGCGCCCACGTTGACATGCCAGCTGTTGTCCCACCAGGCAGCGGTGACGTTCAGCGAGGGGAAGTCGGTCGCGGCCTTGCGCACGGCCTCGTAACTCGCGCGGTAGTCGTGCTTAACGACCACGACATGCTCGATCACGTCGCGCACGTAGCCCATGTCCACGAACTCGGCGAGCGGCACGCGACCGGCGCCCGTCAGCTCAACATAGGAATCGAGCGCGAGGAAGGCGGAGAGCACGTCCGAGAAGCCAAAGCGGCCGTAAATGCTGCCGCCCACCGTGGCGGTATTGCGCAACTGCACGCCCACGATATCGTGGACGGCAAACTCAAAGACATGGTTGACAAGCGCGTTGAGCTCGGCATGACGCTCGAGCTGGCGCAGGGTACACATGGCACCGATGCGAAACTCGGTCTCGGTCTCCTCGATCTGATCGAGTCCGCAGGCCGAAAGGTCAATCGCCGTCGCCACGCGACGCGAACCCAGGCGCATCCAGATGCCACCGCCCACAATCTTGTTGTTGCGGTTCTTCTGTAAGAGCTCATAGGCTTCGGCCGCGTTTCCAACACGGACGTAGGTACCGAACTTGAGCACGTTCTCCCCCATCTCTTCACTTGTCCAGTACCTTTAAGTGTACCAAACGAGGGGGCACAGCTCGTGTCGGGACAAAATGAACCGTTTTCCTCCGTCGCATGCGAATCAAAAAAGGCTCCCAGCCAAGATGACTGGGAGCCTTATCACATGCTATTTCGAGCGAAGATTTAGCAGACGCCCTGGGCGAGCATGGCGTCGGCGACCTTCAGGAAGCCGGCGATGTTGGCGCCCATGACAAAGTTGCCCTCCTGGCCATACTCCTTGGCGGTGTCGTCCACGTTGTGGAACATGCCGCGCATGAGCTGCTCAAGCTTGCCGTCGACCTCCTCGAAGGTCCAGGACAGGTGCTCGGCGTTCTGGCTCATCTCCAGCCCGGACACGAGCACGCCGCCGGCGTTGGCAGCCTTACCGGGCATAAAGGCGACGCCGTTCTCCTGGAAGTAAGTCGTGGCCTCGATGGTCGCGGGCATGTTCGCGCCCTCGCCGACCACCTTGCAGCCGTTGGCGACGAGCGCCTGGGCGTCCTCGAGCAGCAGCGTGTTCTCGCGAGCGCAGGGCAGCGCGATATCGCAGGGAAGCTGCCACACGCCGCGGCCGTCGCCCTCGTGCCACGTGGCGTTGGGCTTCTCGTCGACGTACATAGCGAGCGTAACGCCCTTGTCGTGGCCGGAGCGCTTCTTGTTGTAGACATGCTCGAGCACGGTGTAGTCGATGCCGTCGGGATCCTCGACCCAGCCGTGAGTATCGGAGCAGGCCAGCACCTTACCGCCGAGCTGGGAGACCTTCTGGACGGCGTAGATGGCGACGTTGCCGGAACCGTGCACGACGACGTTCTTGCCCTCGAAGGAGTCGCCGCGGCTCTTGAGGTACTCGTCCACAAAGTAGGCCAGACCGTAGCCGGTGGCCTCGGTACGGGCGAGCGAGCCGCCAAAAGAGAGGCCCTTGCCGGTAAGGACGCCGGTCCACTCGTTAGTCAGGCGCTTGTACTGACCGAACAGGTAGGCAACCTCGCGGCCGCCAACGCCCAGGTCGCCGGCGGGAACGTCGGTGTTGGGGCCGATGTGGCGATAGAGCTCGGTCATGAAGGACTGGCAGAAGTGCATGATCTCGTTGTTGGACTTGCCCTTGGGGTCAAAGTCGGAGCCGCCCTTGCCACCGCCCATGGGAAGGGTGGTCAGGCTGTTCTTGAGGATCTGCTCCAGACCCAGGAACTTGAGCATGCCCAGGGTGACCGTCGGGTTAAAGCGCAGGCCGCCCTTGTAGGGTCCAATGGCAGAGTTGAACTCGACGCGGTAACCGCGGTTGACCTGGACCTTGCCCTGGTCGTCGACCCAGGGGACACGGAACATAACGATGCGCTCGGGCTCGACGAGGCGCTCCAGCAGGGCGGCCTCCTCGTACTCGGGGTGGGCGTCGAGCGCCGGCTGGATGGTGCCGAGGATCTCGGTCGCGGCCTGGATGAACTCAGGCTGCTCGGGATAGCGGGCCTTGAGCTCGTCGAGAACTTTCTGCGTGTAGCTCATGCTTCCTCCAATGATGGGAAACGAAAATGTTGGTCGCGGCACCCTATGCGCCGCGAACTTTATCGAGTATGGATAATATCGCACTGTTGCAGCAAAGTTTCGTATAAGCCGACGAGCGGATGTTTCGTTTTGATTACGATGCAGGTAGAAGCGTTTTTGAGTGCCTGACGTGCAAAACCCGTGTTTCAAACCTGTTTCGTCCACGTGTTCTAAACCACCACATTGGGGACAGGCACCTTTGTGGTGGTGTTGGTGGTTAGAGGACGAGCTGGTGGTAGTCGGCGGGGGTTACGCGGCCCTCGGTGGCGGCGCGGAAGGCGGCGAGGGCATCGCCCGAGAACGGCATGGCCCAGCACAGTCCGCAGCCGGCGGTGATGGAGCCGGGCAGAGGCATAATGCGCCCGGGCACGCCGGCGGCAAGACACAGCTGCTCGCATTCCATCACATCGAAGGTGCTATCGAACGACACGATAATCTTGCGTTCGTGATCAGAGGCATCGCCGAACGAGGCCTCGCGGTGCGACTCGCGATACGCAGCCGCCGCTGCCTCTTCCTCGGCCGTATGTCCACAGCCGCCACAGCCGCAGGTGCAAGGCTCGGACCCATCGCAAGTGCAAGGTTCCCCGGTATCGGGGCAAATATCATGTGACACGGCATCTCCCGTCATTGATGTATGCAGATCTAGGCGAGCAACTCGGCCGCCGTAAACTCCTCGGGCGTATTGACGTTTTCGAAGCAGAGCGTCGAGCCTGCGACCTTAACGATCTGCGGCTCATCCATATAACCAGCCTGAACGCGATTAATCAGGCAGCGAATGCGCTGACGGTCGCAGGCGAGCAGCTCTTGGGCGACCGGCGCACATGCGTCACGGCGCCAGACGGCACAAAGCGGCTCAATCCCCCGCTCCTCGCGCGGCACGTACACGTCGAGCGCCTCGGCCTCAACACGATCGGCAAGCGCGCCGATGAGTTCCGGCGAGACAAACGGCATATCACAGGCGACGATAGCCACGAGAGAAAGCCGAGCCGCAGCCAACGAACTCGCGATGCCGCGCATGGCGCCCGCCGACCCTTCAAGGTCCGCAACCACACGCGGCACTAGGCCGCCAAACGCGCGCTCCTCAAGGTAGGCCAGCTCGCTGGGACGCGAAGTCGTCACGACCAACTCGCTGGCAACTGGCGCCAGCCGGCCCAGCACGCGCTCGATGAGCGGCTCGCCGCAAAACGCCATGCGGGCCTTATCGCAGCCCATGCGCGACGACAACCCGCCCGCCTGGACGACACAAGAAAGATCGGCCCGTCTTACGATAGTCATACGGCAAACCACCCCCATCGGCATGCTCAAAACCCGGCACACGAAGCCAAATACCGTCGCCGATAAAGCGGGCGGCATGGCAAACACGTGCAAAAACAAAACAGCGCCTTTGCGGCACGCAGCAAGACCGCGAGCACAAAAGCGCTGGTAGCGTATGGCGGGAACGTATGTGAATCGAACACATCCAAGACGTTTTGCACGCCTCGCAACGGTTTTGAGGACCGCGGAGCCCACCGGAGCCCATCCGTTCCCAAGTGCGGAGGTATTTTACCAAACCGAGCAGGTCCCATCCCAAAAAGACGAGCAAGAAGTTGCGGTGGAATAGTTCTTGCTTAGGCTGCAAGACCCCAAAAACAGGAACTATTTCACCGCAACTGAGGAGGCGGGAGCGGGTGACCGGCCTAGCGTAGGGACCTCAGGCCGCCGGCCTCCTTGTCGAGCACCGTAAAGCGCACGGCATCCAGGTGCTCCAAGATGCTGATGGCACGTTTGCGCGACACACCCAGGGCCTCGCGCAGCACGCTCGTGGTCGCAGCGCCGCCGGTTGCCTCAATGGCGGCGGCAACAAGCTCGCGCGCATGGGCCTCGGCGGTAGCGGACAGGGCAACGTCGCGCTCAACCTTAACGATCGAGCGGTTGAGCGAAAGCTCGCGCAGGGCACGCGTCATGGTGTCGCGGCCGAGCTGCAGCTGTTCGCCCACCTCGGGAAGCGCCGGTGCGTCCAGGCCGGTCTCGTCAAGCAGCGCGACAATGCGCTCGCAAGCCTCTCGCACCACGCGTGCCGCCGCGGCGGCCGAATGCGGATCGAATACCTCGGCGCCCTCGGCGGCGCACACGCCACGCGAGCAGCCCTCGGCAATCAGAGCCGAGGCAACGCCTTCATCAGCGGCAGGCCACGCAGCATGGGCAACGGCGCCAGGCGTAAAGCCCGTCTCCTTGGGAGCCGCCACGTGCATGGCTGACAGGGTCGCCGCAAGGGCATCCATTGCTGCGTCGAGCACCGCGGCGTCCGCCAAGAGGTCCGCGTCACCCGCGGCAAGCTTGCGAACGGAGCCCTGCGCCACCAACCCACGCAGTGCGGCATCGACCTCATCGACACCAAGATCCAAAGCCTCGGCAGCATCAACCGCCGTAACCGGCAGCGTCTGCAGCGCCAGCCAAGCGCCCACACCGCCCGCGATATCGCCGGACTCGAGCGCCGCATACAGCAAACGCTCCCCTTCGGAAAGCTCGCGCGAGCGACGGCAGCGCGAAAGCAGCACACGCCCGCCGCCAATAAGCATCACGGGCGAATAGGACAGCACCACGGCATGGTCCCCGGCACGTAGCGGCAGCGAGTTATCCAAGCGCACCTGAACAATACGGGTCTCGCCCACCGCCATGGGGGCCTCGCCCTCCATGAACATGATTCGACCGACGACCTCGGCCGTACCCGCCATCACGTGTACACGCGCACCCGACTCGAGCACGCGCGGCTTGGCGCCCTCGCGACCCAGGTAGGTCAATGTCATCATAAAGCGCAGCGTCTGGCCAAAACGGCCTTCCACACCGAGCATCTCGCCGCGATCGAGCGAAGCGGCACCGTCGCCCACCAGGTTGAGTGCCACGCGCTGACCGGGCAACGCCCGCTGCGTGTCACCATGAACCTGAATCCCACGCACACGGCAGACCGTACGCGACGGCAGCGCGACCAGCTCATCGCCCACCGCAACCGGCGCGTCGTGCAGCGTACCCGTCACGACGGTGCCGGCACCCTTGATCGTAAAGCAGCGATCGATCGGCAGGCACGGCGCAGCGTCGGTTCGCTCGGCGCGATCGCGACAGGCAGCCCAACAGGCGTCCACGCACTCGTCGAGCGCTGCCAGCAGCGCATCAATCCCCTCGCCCGTCTTGGACGACACGGGAACGATCGGCGCGCCCGCAAACACGGTGCCCGTCAAAAAGTCATCAACATCGAGCTCGGCCAGCTCGATCATTTCGTTATCGGCCAGGTCGCACATCGTCAGCGCGACCACCATATGCGTAACGCCAAGCAGCTCCAGAACATGTACGTGCTCGCGCGTCTGCGGCATCACGCCCTCGACGGCCGAAACCACCAGCACGGCAACGTCGATGCCCGTCGCACCCTGTACCATGGCGCGCAGGTAATGGGCATGCCCCGGCACATCGACCAGGCCGACGATCTTGCCGCTCGGCAGTGCCAGCTCGCCAAAGCCCAGCTCCACGGTCATACCGCGACGGCGCTCAACCTCCAGGCGGTCGGGATTCTTGCCGGTCAACGCCTCGATCAACGCCGACTTACCGTGGTCAACGTGGCCCGCCGTGCCAACGATAACGGGACACTCCACCAGCGCTTGAACCTCACTCATCGAGCAATCGCCTTCTTAACGCACGCGACGAGCGTCGATGCCGCCGTCTCGATATCGCGGTCGCCAACGAGCGTGCGCACATCAAACAGAATGCGGTCGTGCGAGGTGCGCGTGACGACCGGCGTGTCGAAATCTTGGACGAGTGAGCGCTTGAGCGCGTCAACGGAAAGACGCTCATCGACAAGACGCACGGCAACGCACATGGTGGGCAGCTCGACGGTAGGCAGCGAGCCGCCGCCGGGAGTCGACGATTCCTCGACAATCTCCACCTGAACGGCGCACGGGCAGCCGGCCTTATCGAGACCCGCCACCATCAGCTCGCGCAGCTTACGCGCGCGACGCTCCAGATGAGCCTGCGGCAGCGTAAGCATGCTGAGCACCGGAATATCGCGATGAGCAACATCGGCGCCATCCATGTAGATACGCAGCGTGGCCTCGAGCGCCGACAGAGCCAGTTTGCCCGGACGCAGGGCACGCATAAGCGGATGCGACCCGCAGGCCTGGACCAGATCGCGACGACCCATGATAATGCCCGCCTGCGCAGCGCCGAGCAGCTTATCGCCCGAGCATGACACGATATCGAGCCCCGCCGCGACCGAAGCCGGCGTGGTTTCTTCGCCGCCGCGCACCAAGATGTCGTCGGGCAACAGCGCGCCCGACCCCTGGTCCTCGTAGAACAGCAGGCCATGCTTGTGAGCAAGCGCCGCAAGCTCCCGAGAACCCACCTCCTCGTGAAAGCCCTCAATGCGGTAGTTGGAAGGATGAACCTTGAGGATCATGGCCGTATCGGGTGTGATGGCTTGCTCATAATCTGCCAGGTGCGTGCGGTTGGTGGCGCCGACCTCGACGAGTTTGGCGCCCGAAGCCGCCATGACATCGGGGATGCGGAAGCTGCCGCCAATCTCGACAAGCTCGCCGCGGCTGACGATGACCTCTTTACCCGCGGCATGGGTGGCAAGCACCAGCAGCACCGCGGCGGCATTGTTGTTGACCACGAGCGCGTCCTCGGCACCGGTAAGTGAGCGGATCAGCTGCGCGGCGTGCTCCTTGCGCGACCCGCGCGAACAGGTGTCGACGCTGTACTCGAGCGTGCTATACCCGCGCGCGACCTCGGCCACGGCCTTGGCGGCCGACTCCGCGAGCGGGGCGCGACCCAAGTTGGTATGGATAACCACACCCGTGGCGTTGACGGCGGGACGCAGGCTCGGCAGCGCGGAGCGATGCGCACGCCACTCGATGGCCGAGGCCAGCTCGCGCTTGGAACGCGGGGCGGCGCCGGCACGAATCGCGGCGCGCTCCTCGTCGAGCTCGGCCGTGACGGCGGCATGCACCACCGCGTCGCAGGTCTCCCCCGCCGCCTTCACAACCGGCCACTCGGCAAGCAGCTCGTTGACGGAAGGAATAGCGCGAAGGCGGGCGCGTACCTCATCGGACATGTTCTGGCTATCGCTCATGTGCGACCTTTCAAAACCAAAGGTGAATCAATCGTTCGAACGTCAAACTATCAGCCAATTCGATTGACTGAGTCAATCAATCGCTATTATCCTCGCGTGCCGCGATCTTTTCCACGCGAACGGCGTTTTCCTGGGTGAGCGCAGCGCCCGTCAACGGGTCCCAACGCAACGGCGTATGGTCGAGCGGGCCCACGCCCAAGGCTTGAGCGCCACCGGCATCGGCGCCAAACGAACGCCCACCGGGGGCGGCCGAGGTGAAGATGCACGCCGGATGCAGATACGGCGTCGTCTCCACGCGCACGCGGTCGCGGCCCATATCGCTCACGAGTTCGACGATCTCGCCGTCGGCGATGCCCATATGCGCAGCAGCATCGGCATTCATCTGCACGGCATCCAGGTCCGACCCAGCCTCGGCGGCACCTTGGACTGCAAGCCTTCGCGAGGTGTGCGACTCAAAGGGACGGTTGCCGCTAATAAGGCGAAACATCCCCGGGCCAGGCTCCACCATGGGAGCGATCCAGATGGGTACACGACCCAGACCGGCTCGTTCCCATACGTCGCTTGCCAGCGCAATCTTGCCGCCGGCAAGCGGAATCACCGGCTCACCCGTGCGCGACGGCAGCGCCACGCCCGCATCGGCCCAACCGCGCTCCTTGAGTGCGGCAAGATCAACCCCAAACGGAGCCACCTGGGCAGCGGCCAGATCGTCGGACGTAAAGTCGAAGCACTCGCCAACGCCGCAGGCCGCAGCCAACCCGGCAAAGATCTCCCGCCCCGGTCTCGTGCCGTCATGCAAAATAGGCAGCACGGCGTTGCGGTAGAACACGCGCGAATCGTTGGCGCCCACGACTATGCCCACACCGCGGTCGGCTTCCAGATACGTCACGTCGGGCAGCACGAAATCAGAAGCACGCGCCGTCTCGGACCAGCGAATATCAATCGTCACGAGCAAGTCGAGCTGCTGCAAAATACTCAACCAAGCCTGTGCATTGCCATAGCCCGCACCAGGGTTACTGGCATAGACGATGAGCCCACGCAAATCGCCGGCAAGAATCGACTGACCGATGGTCGTGCACAGGCCGCGCTCGGGATCGACGAGCGGATAGCGCTCGGACCCCAGCTTGGGCCCACGCGGCACCGGCGGCGTCGCAAAGCGCGTGGGATCGAGGTCGCCCAACACAAGCGGCGTGGGCGGATTGAGCGCGCCGCCCGCATGCCCGATGCAGCCCAGCAGGAGATCGACCAAGCAGATAGCGCGCGCGGTCTGGGTGCTATTGGCATACGCGATACCGATGCCACCATGAAAGCCCGCATCCACCACAGCGGCAGGCGCGGCGGCAGCGAGATCGCGCGCCGTGGCGACAATCTCTGCGGCCGGCACGTCGCACATCGACTCGGCCCATTCGGGCGTCCAAGCAGCGGCCGCCTGCGCCAGCTCGTCAAAACCCGTGGTATAGCGAGCAACGAACTCGTGGTCATACAGGTCCTCGGCAATCAAGACATGGGCAATACCCAACAGCAGCGCCAAGTCGCAGCCCGGGCGCACGCGCAACCAGCGGTCGGCAAGCGCAGCCGAGCCGCTGCGCCGGGGGTCGACCACGATAATCTTCGCCCCACGGCGACGGGCATCGTTGAGCGCATCAACGGCCCCCATCGTCGACGAATCGACAATGGAACGCCCCAGATACATGATGCAATCGGTGTGCGCCAGGTCGGAAGCGGGACTATAGCCCAGGCTGTGCTCCCAACCGGTAAGTCGGCTTACCTCGCAGGCACCGTCGGCACCGTATACGTTGGGCGAGCCCAGCGCATGCATAAAACGATACGCCCAGTAGCGGTCGAACGAGGGCACGCCGAGTGTCATGCCCAGCGCACGAGGACCGTGCTCGTCAACAACCCCCAAAAGGCGCTCGGCAATCTGAGCAAACGCCTCGTCCCAGGAAATCGCATCGAACCCCGAGCCATCAGCTCGTCGGCGCATGGGGTGCACGATGCGGTCGCGCTCGTCAAACGGCATGTCCAGGCGATGCCGCCCGCGGGCACACAGGGCTCGCGCCGCGCACGGATGCCCCAGCACCGGCAACTCGGCCACCACACGCCCATCCTCAACATGGGCTGCAAAGGCGCAATCGGCATAGCATCCCCCGCATGTCGTCACCACGGAGCGACCGTCATGCATAGCTCTCGATGCCATCTCGATTATTCCTTCCAGCTCAGGGGTTCAAGCCCCACCGCACCACAGTTCTGCCACCAGCTGCCGCGACGCAAAGCCCGCAGCATCCACCGCAGCAAGACACGAAGAGCCTCCCAAAAGGCAAACGCCCCTCGGGAGGCCCGTACGTCATTCCAGCTTATTACGCCTCGGACTTCTTGGCGTAGACAAACCAGTAGCCGAGCGCGACCAGAACCGCGCCGCCCACGATGTTGCCCAGCGTGGCGGCGGACAGGTTAAACGCAATGCCCGCAGCGTTGAGCGCATCGGCGCCGGCGACGTCGGCACCGTAGCCGCATGCGTGCATCACGGCACCCATGGGCAAAAAGTACATGTTGGCGACGCAGTGCTCAAAACCGCAGGCCACAAAGGCAGCGATGGGCAGCAGAATGCCCACAACCTTATCGACCACGGTCTTGCCGGCGGTACCGATCCACACGGCCAGGCACACAAAGATGTTGCACAGGATGCCGCGGAAGAAGATCGTCACCCAGTCGATGGTCACCTTGCCGGCGGCGACGCTCACCATGGAATTGGCGACCGCCTCGCCGTTGAGCTTGTAAATGCCGGCCATGTACACCAAAAAGACGATGAACAGGGCACCGACAAAATTGCCGACCCATACGACGACCCAAGCCTTGAGCATCTGGACCAGGGTGATCTTTTTGCTCTTGAGCGCGCAGACCATAAGCGAGTTACCGGTAAACAGCTCGGCGCCACACACCAGCACCAGAACCAGGCCCAGGCAAAAGCACAGGCCGCCCACGACGCGCTGGGCGCCCCAGCCCAGCGTGCTATCGCTCAAGAACACCGTAAAGAACAGACCGCCGAAGGCAATGAACGCACCGGCGAACATTGCCAACAGAAAGGCCTTTGCGACCGGCAGGTTGGCCTTGGTCACGCCGGCGGCCTCGGTCTTGGCCTCGATCGCGGCGGGCGCCAGGCAATCGGGAACGGGATATTCTGCCTTGGAATCTGCCATGTCAATCACTTCTTTCCTAATCAGCAGGGACAAGCGCTCCTATTGCTCTTGCCCCAAGCGGACAAAGTGGGAAAAGTCGTTGGCGGCCACGGCGTCGTACACGGCGTCGACGGCGTCAAAGACCTCCGGGGACATGGGGTTGTAGAACTCCGTATCGCCCGGCTGAATCCCAACGAAGACGATATCTTCGCACGATTGCTCGATTTCCTCGATCAGAATCGACAAAGGGAGCGAATGCGTGGTGAACATCGACTTGCGGGCCACGTCACGTTTGTCGAGCAAGCGGATGGCGCCGACGGGCAGCGCCATGTCGGC
>DBFBEA010000055.1:0-34165 GCA_048248475.1 Collinsella sp.
AGCGGGAAGAAGCCATTCTTGCGGGTGAAGCCGGTGAAATCCGGGTCTACGAATGTGCGGGTGATCTCTCTTGCGCGGTCCGGGCGGAAGTTGAAGAACACGACGGAATCGCCGGATGCGACCGGAGCGCCGCCCTTGATGACGCACGGCACGACGAACTCGTCCGTGACTTCATTTTCATAGGATTTCGATACAGCGCAAACCGGGCACGCGAACTCTTCGCCTTCGCGGCAAACCATGGCGTTGTAAGCCTTTTCTACGCGCTCCCAACGGTTGTCGCGGTCCATCGCCCAATAACGACCCGAGACGGTGGCAACGCGAGCGTCGCAACCGGTCTCCTCGGAAATCTTGGCCAGGAAGGCGCAGAACTCGCTCATGTAGCCAGCACCGGACTGCGGGTCGACGTCGCGGCCATCCATGAAGGCGTGGACGCGAACGGTCTTGACACCGTGCTCGGCAGCCATCTTGACCAGAGCCTCGACGTGGTTCATGTGAGAATGAACACCGCCAGGGCTCATAAGGCCCATGAGGTGGAGAGTCTTACCGTCAGCCTTGACGTCGTCCATAGCCTTGACAAAAACCTCGTTCTTGGCGATGGAGCCGTCCTTGATGGCATTGTTGATGCGCGAAAGCTCCTGGAACACGATGCGGCCGGCACCGATGTTGAGGTGACCCACCTCGGAGTTGCCCATCTGGCCATCGGGAAGGCCCACGTCCTCGCCCGAAGCACCGAGCGTGGTGTGGGGGTACTTCTCGTACAGGCCATCAAGGAAGGGCGTCTTGGCAGCGGCGACGGCATTCTCGCCATCGGCCGGAGCAAGGCCGCAGCCATCCATGATGATCAGGAGTGCAGGAAGATGACGCTGTGCCATATGTCCTACTCGCCTGCCTTGACGACCATAGAGGCGAAGTCGGCAGCCTTGAGCGAAGCGCCGCCCACGAGGGCGCCGTCAACGTCGGGCTTGGCGACGAGCTCGGCAATGTTGCCGGGCTTGGCGGAACCGCCGTAGAGAACGCGGATGCCGTTGGCGAGCTCCTCGCCGAACATCTCCTTGAGGGTCTCACGGATAGCGCCGCAGACCTCCTGAGCGTCCTCGGCGGTAGCGGTCTTGCCGGTGCCGATGGCCCAGATGGGCTCGTAGGCGACGACGACCTGCTTGGGGCAGGTGATCTCAAGGCCAGCAAGGCCAGCCTTGACCTGGTTCACGACGTGCTCGACATAGGTGCCAGCCTCGCGGACCTCAAGGGACTCGCCGCAGCAGAAGACGGGAACAAGACCGGCGGCAACGAGAGCCTTAGCCTTCTTGTTCTGGTCCTCGTCGGTCTCGTGGAAGTAGTCGCGACGCTCGGAGTGACCGATGATGCAGTAGGTGCAGCCAGCGGACTTGAGCATGTCGCAAGAAGACTCACCGGTGAAGGCACCCTTGGCCTCCCAGTACACGTTCTGTGCACCGAGGGCGATGGGGGCAGCCTGAATGCGGTCATGAACCGTGGTGATGTCGATGGTCGGAGGGCAGACGAGCACCTCGACGCCAGCCGGAACCTCGGGCAGAGCCTGAGCCAGCTCGTCGGCGAGCTTGGCGGCCTCGGCGACGTCGTTGTTCATCTTCCAGTTACCAGCGATAAGAAGGGTGCGATTAGGCATCGAGAAGCGCCTCCACTCCGGGCAGGGCCTTACCCTCGACGAGCTCCATGGAAGCGCCACCACCGGTGGAGATCCAGCTCATCTTGTCGGCCAGGTTGAACTTGTTGACAGCTGCGACAGAGTCACCACCGCCGATGATCGAGGTGCAGTCAGCCTCGGCGACAGCCTCGGCGATAGCCTGAGTGCCGTGAGCGAAGTTATCGAACTCGAAGACGCCCATGGGGCCATTCCAGAACACGGTCTTGGCACCCTTGACGGCCTCGGCGTAAAGCTCCTCGGTCTTGGGGCCGATGTCCATACCCTCACGATCGTCGGGGATAGCGTCGGAAGCGACAACCTCGGGAACAGCGTCCTCGCCAAAGTGATCGGCAACGCGGTTGTCGATGGGGAGCAGGATCTTGACGCCCTTCTCCTCGGCCTTCTTGAGCATCTCGCCGGCGCGCTCGACCCAGTCCTCTTCCTTGAGGGACTGACCAACGGACAGGCCCTGAGCCAGGAAGAAGGTGTAGGCCATGCCGCCACCGATAATCAGGGTGTCAGCGGAGTCGATGAGGTGATCGAGAACGCCGATCTTGGAGGAAACCTTGGAACCGCCGACGATAGCGACGAAGGGGCGCTCGGGCTCGGCGAAAATGCCGGTCAGCGTGTCGACCTCCTTCTCGAGCAGGAAGCCAGCGACGGCGGGCAGGTAAGCGGCGGGGCCCACGACGGAACCCTGGGCGCGGTGAGCGGTGCCGAAGGCATCGAGAACGAAGACGTCACCATAGGAAGCGAGCTTCTTAGCGATCTCGGGATCGTTCTTCTTCTCACGCTTATCGAAGCGGACGTTCTCGAGAACGAGAACCTTGCCCGGCTCGACGGCGGCGACAGCCTCAGCAGCCTTCTCGCCGTAGGTGTCGGCGACAAAGGCAACGTCGAGACCAGAGAGCTCAGCGAGCTTCTTGGCGACGGGCTCGAGGGACAGCTCGGGCTGGAAGCCGGTGCCCTCGGGACGGCCGAGGTGGCTCATGAGGATGACGCGAGCGTTGTGCTCAACGAGGTAGTTGATGGTGGGCAGGGCAGCCTTGATACGGGTGGTGTCGCCAACGACGCCATCCTTGATAGGCACGTTAAAGTCAACGCGGACGAGAACGCGCTTTCCGTCGACATCGATGTCGCGGACGGTCTTCTTGGTAAAGGCCATGTTTGCTTCTACCTTTCGTACGTGTCTGCCTCCCATTACGGCAGACGATTTCTTATAAAAAGGGCGCGACCCTAGGGTGTAAGCCCTATAAGGCCGCGCCCTTCTTTAGACGCTCAACGAGCTATTCGCTAAAAGCTAAATTAAGCAACGAACTTCTCGAAGTACTTGATGGTGCGGACCATCTGAGAGGTGTAGGAGTTCTCGTTGTCGTACCAAGAGGTGACCTGAACGAGGGTCTGGCCGTTGCCGAGGTCAGAGCACATGGTCTGAGTGGCGTCGAAGATGGAGCCGTGGGTCTCGCCGACGATGTCGCGGGAGACAATCTGGTCCTCGTTGTAGGCGAAGGTCTCGGGGATGGTCTCGGCGTAGGCCTTCATGGCAGCGTTGACCTCGTCGACGGTGACCTTCTTGTCAACGACGGCGTAGAGGTTGGTCAGCGAGCCGGTCGGCGTCGGGACGCGCTGTGCGGCACCGATGAGCTTGCCGTTGAGCTCGGGGAGAACCAGGCCGATGGCCTTGGCAGCGCCCGTGGTGTTCGGGACGATGTTCTCGGAGCAGGCGCGGGAGCGACGGAAGTTGCCCTTGCGCTGCGGGCCGTCGAGCGGCATCTGGTCGCCGGTGAAGGCGTGGATGGTGGTCATGATGCCGGACACGATGGGAGCGAAGTCGTTCAGACCCTTGGCCATCGGGGCGAGGCAGTTGGTGGTGCAGGAAGCAGCGGAGATGATGTTGTCCTCAGCGGTCAGCGTCTCATGGTTGACGTTGTACACGATGGTGGGCAGATCGCTGCCGGCCGGAGCGGAGATGACGACCTTCTTGGCGCCAGCGTTGATGTGGGCCTGAGCCTTAGCCTTGCTGGTGTAGAAGCCGGTGCACTCGAGAACGACGTCGACGTCGAGGTCGCCCCAAGGCAGGTTGTTGGCGTCGGCCTCCTTGTAGATCTTGATCTCCTTGCCGTCAACGGTGATGGAATCCTCGCCAGCAACGACCTCGTGATCGCGAGCGTAGTTGCCCTGCGTGGAGTCGTACTTCAGCAGGTAAGCGAGCATATCGGGAGAGGTGAGGTCGTTGATAGCGACGATCTCGGAGCCCTCATGACCGAACATCTGACGGAAAGCCAGACGACCGATGCGACCGAAGCCGTTAATAGCAACCTTTACTGCCATTGTGTCTCCTTTCGTAAGGCCCCCGCGAGCTACAGCGCCCGCCGTTGAGGCCCACAAACTAACCACTCGCCTAATATACCTTTTTTTTGACTTGAATTTCACGAGAATGCTCGAAATTGAAAATCAAATTTACGTTAAAACGTTTTAAAGACTAAAATAGCAGCTAAATCCGTATATAAGTCGATACTTCAAACTACCTGTTTGCTTCAATGAGCTTTTCAAGCCGTAAAACACGATGGTAGAGGGCTGACTTCGACAAGGGAGGGTCAGCCATCTCCCCCAAATCACGCAGCGACAGATCGGGATAGCGCTCGCGCAGGTCGCAAAAGACCGCCAAGGCATCCGGAAGCGCATCGCGAAGGCCACGCTGCTCGAGCTCATCGATCAACGCAAGCTGATGTTGGGCGGCACCGGCGCTTCTGGTCTGGTTGGCGAGCTCGGCGTTCACGCGACGGTTCACATCGTTCTTAACCAACTTGACCGCGCGCGCCTCCTCGATCTCGGCAACGCTGCGCTTGGCACCAATCAGCTTTAATAAATGCTCGATTTCCTCGGCGCTCTTAATGTACACGGCATATGACCCCCGCCGTGCATTAACACGCGCATGGACCCCAATCTGCTCCAACAGATCGCAGAGCCCCTTGGCATATTGCTCGCCCTGCACAGCGATCTCCAAATGAAAATCGCCGCGTGGATCGGCCACGAAGCCGCCCGCGATGAGCGCGCCGCGGATATAGGCAAGTCTACAGCAAGGACGGGCGACAATGTGACGCGGCACACCTGCGACGAGCCCTCCCCTACGGTCGAGAATGCCCAGCAGCACCAGAGCCTTATCCAAATCGGGCTGATCAGGCAAGGTGATGAGGTAGTTTCGAACCTTATGCAATACAGATTTACGGACGGTGAACTCCGTTTTGAGCTTAAGGATACGATGCGTCAGCGTGATCATCGTGCGCGCGACGGCTCCCGTCTCAGTCGCAACCGTCAAACGATACCGCCCAGAGCCGGTAAGCGAGAGCGTACCGCTCACGCGCGTGAGGGCGGCAAGCGTCGACAAGTCGCAGTATTCACATTCGGGTTCGCAGCGCGCAAGCTCGTCGCGCACCTCAGCGGTAAACGACATGCAGGCCTATGCCTTCGTGTTGGCGCGCGACAGGTCGCGGTGGGAGATGCTCACATGATACTGAGCGCCTTCCAGGTAACGGGCCGTGGCCTCGGCAATGGCAACGCTGCGGTGCTGGCCGCCCGTGCAGCCGATGGCGATAGAAAGTTGCGGCTTACCCTCCGCGATATAGCCCGGCATCACCGTATCGAGCAGCTGTGTCCAAGCCTTCCAAAACTCCTGCGTCTTGGGATGGTCCAGAACAAAATCGGAGACCTTTTTATCGAGACCGGTCATCGTGCGCATCTCGGGATCGTAGAACGGATTGGGCAGGAAACGAACGTCGATCATAATGTCCGCCTCGACGGGCATGCCGTGCTTAAAGCCAAACGAGAACACGTGAACGTCCATGAGTTGCTGGTCGGACAGCTCGGAAAATGCCATACGTAGCTTGTTGCGCAGCGCAGAGGTGCGCAGACGGCTCGTGTCGATAATCATATCGGCTCGGTCGCGCACGCCCTGCAGCTGAAGGCGCTCGCGCTGAATGGCATCGGCCGTAGTCTCCCCCGGCTTGGCAATAGGATGACGGCGGCGATTTTCGCTGTAGCGACGAATCAGCACCTCGTCAGAAGCCTCCAGGAACACGATGTCGCAGCTCATCTCGCGCTCTTCGAGCGCGGCGACCGCATCGAGCAGCTCGTCAAACAGTCCCTGGCTACGCAAATCGCAGGTGACGGCGAGATGCCTGCCCACGCCCGTATTGATGCCGACGAGCTCGGCAAGCTGGGCGATGAGACGCGGAGGCAGGTTATCAATGCAAAAATAGCCCATGTCCTCGAACACGTGCATGGCCTGTGTGCGGCCTGATCCGGACATTCCGGTGATGATGACGATATCGGGGATGCGCTCCGAGCGCTCCGCCGCATCCATGGCATCTCCCTTTTGCATGTGCTGCCTCCCGAAAACAAGCGCGGGACCCAGCAACCCGGATCCCGCGCGGTCAATTGCCTATATTGAGTATACCGCCCCGAGCGGATACGAGGCCTGTCTTACGCCTCAAGCGCAGCCTTGAACCAACTCGTAATACTCGTGGGGTGCGTGATGGCGGTGCCGACGACAACGGCCCAGGCGCCAGCATCGATCGCGGCGCGAGCCTCCTCGGGCGTGTGCACGCGGCCCTCGCAGATGATGGGAAGACCGGGGAATTCCTCGGTCGCCTGACGCAGGAGCGGCAGATCGGGGCCATCGGCCATGGTGCAGTCGATGGCAGCGACACCGTGAGAAAGCGTGGTAGATACAAGGTCGAAGCCCATATCAACCGCACGGCGAATGTCCTCGATGGTGGCACAATCCGCCATCAGGAGCACACCCTCCTCGTGCAGCGGGCGGAAGGTATCCTCGACCGTCTTGCCGTCGGGACGCGGACGATCGGTGGCGTCGATCGCCACGATATCGGCACCCGCAGCAACGCAGGCGCGAGCGTGACGCAGCGTCGGCGTGATGTAAACGCCCTCGTGCCCATCCTTCCACAGGCCGATAACAGGAACCTCACAGCGACCCTTAATGGCGGCAATGTCGGCAAGGCCCTGGCAGCGAATGGCGGCGGCGCCGCCGAGCTCGCAAGCACGAGACATTTGAGCCATGGTCTCGGGCGTACGAAGCGGCTCGCCCATATACGCCTGAACGCTCACGACGAGCTTACCCTTCAGGGATTGAATCAAAGGATCGACGGTCATAAGGCTGCAACCTTTCTCAGAACAGTCTCCCGAGGCGTGTTGTCTCGGGAGGCTCCTACAGAAGATTCGTTTACTTCAACGAGGCAAGAAGATGCTCAGCGGCACCGATGAGCGGAGCATCGCCCTCCAGAGAACCGATGAGGATCGGCGTGTCCTGAAGCGGATCGAGCGCCTGGCTGGCATAGCCCTCGTGCACCGAATCCTTCCACGTCTGTGAACGCCAATCGGGACCTTGGTGAATCACGCCACCCGAAAGCACGATGACCTCGGGGTCCAGGATGTTAGCGAGCGAGCCCAAGCTGGCACCCAGCGCAAAGCCGGCGTCATGGATAACCTCGGTCGCCTTTGCGTCGCCCGCACGGCACAGGTCGTTCACATCGCGACCGACCGAAGGACGGCTGGGGTCGACGCGACCAAAGCGCTCATCGTACATACGACCAATGGAAGTGCCCGAAGCAACCGACTCAAGATGGCCGGAACGCCCGCAGGCGCAGGGAATGCCGGCGGCAGCCGAGCACTCGATGTGGCCCATATGGCCGGCAGCACCATGGAAGCCCTGCATCACGCGGCCGTTCTCGACATATGCGCCGCCGATGCCCGTGCCGATGCCCAGGCACAAGACGGAGAACTTGCCCTTGCCGACGCCCCAGTGGGCCTCGCCCAGAGCATGAGCCTGCACGTCGCCCACAACGGCAACGGGGAGACCAAGGTCCTCGCGCAGACGCGGCCCCAACTGAACGCCGGACCAGCCGGGCATGATCTCGTTGGCATACGCGATGGCGCCCGTCTTGGGATCGACGACGCCGGCGGCACCAATGCCGACGCCAAGGACCTCGACATCGGGATTCGCCTCGAGGGCAGCCTTGATGGACGCCTCGATACGCTGGAAGACGGCCTCGCCGCCCTCCTGGGCCTCGGTAGGAACCTCGGCCTCAAAAACGGGATGGGGCACACTACCGTCAGCCGGGTACTCCATGATGGCAGTCGCGATCTTAGTTCCGCCGATATCGACAGAGCAGACGTACTTGTTCTCCATGTCGCTCTCCTTAGGAGATAAAAAACAACTACAGGAAATGAAGGCTGCGTTATCGCCGCAGCTTGGTAAAGGTTTCCCGGGTGCCCGAGGTTGGGGTGAAAGCGGTCGGGCGTTGACCTAATGGGTCACGCTCGACCGCTTGAGCCCCAAGATCGGGTGCCCGGGGAAGCTTTACAGGAGACCGTTGTCCTGGAGGACCTTCTTAATCGCCTCGACGTTCTCGCCGGTCATGGCCTTCACCGGGCGCGGCATGGTCGGGCTGTCGAAGATACCCATGAGGTTCATAGCGGTCTTGAAGGCGCCGACGCCACCGGCATAACCCTGGACGCCCGAGGTGACATCCCAGATGTGCGAAATCTCATTGAGGCGATCCTGCTCGGCCTTGACGGTAGCCCAGTCACCAGCCTGAGCGGCCTTCCACTGACGCACGTAGCCCTCGGGCTCAACGTTGGCGAGACCCGGAACGGAACCGTCGGCGCCACCGAGGTAGGCGCCGTCGACAACAACCTCGTGACCGGTGAGGATGCTCATCGGATGGCCGTTCTTCTCGTTCTCCTGAACGAGGTAGCGGAACGAGATGTCATCACCCGAGGAATCCTTGACGCCGGCCAGAACGCCCTCGGCGCCGAGCTTGGCTAGGAGCTTCCAAGGGAGCTTGGTATGAACGCAGACGGGAATGTCATAGGCAAAGATGGGCAGGTCGAGTTCCTCATGCAGGATGCGGAAGTGCTCCTCGACCTCGGTCATGCCCTGCAGGGCATAGAACGGGCAGGTGGCGACAAGCGCATCGGCGCCCAGCTCCTGAGCGACCTTACCGTGCTCGATCATGCGCTCGGTCTCGGTGTCGATGATGCCGACCAGAACGGGAACGCGGTGGTCGACGATACGGACGGCCTCGGCGATGATCTGACGGCGACGCTCGTCGGTGGAGAAGACGACCTCGCCCGAGGAGCCCAGGAAGAACAAGCCATCGACGCCGGCATCGATCATGCGGTTGATGCTGCGCTCAAAGGAGGCAACATCGAGCTGGTGGTCTTCGGTATCGGGAACAACGACGGGAGGGATAACGCCGGTGAATTTCTGAGTTGCCACAAGAATCTCCTTAGTTGTCTGGCGGGCAGCCCTATGCCGCCCACTCTTGTTGGCAGTGTCCAGGCCGTCTAGGCCAAAGAACACGGGTAGAACGTTTGGTTAAAGAAGTCGACGACTTCGTTTTCGAACGCATTGATGCGCTCGTGAGCGTATTTGGCATAGATGATATGCCTCCGGTCACACTCAAGACCGTTGAATACAGCAAACTGGCCCTTGGGGTCGCTCGCAGCATCCATGAGCGATGTGCCCATGAGCACCGATCCGCGCACCCGAGACGACAGCGTCTCAAGGCCACCGGGAATTGGATTGGCAACCGCCGTGCAGGCGAGGCCCCGCTCGTCCAGAGCAGAAACCGCCAGCGCGACTCCGCCGCCAAGACCCTCGCCCCATGCAAAGATGCGGTCGGGGTCCATGCCATCAAGATTGCGCGCCACCTTCGCCAGCGCGCAACCCCAACGGACGCGCTCGACAAAAGCGGGCGAAGAAATCCCCCGCTGCAGGTCGTCCGCACCAGCAACATCGTCATCCAGCGCGAGGACGGCATACCCCATGGCGGCAAATCTCGTCATGTGATGCCAGCCGCGCACAGGCCGATCGATGTCGTGGAACATCAGGCACAACGGCACGCGCTCAGATACTCGGGCACGACCGACAGGCTCGATCAAACGAGCGTGAATCGCATCGTCACCGAGCTCAAAGGAGACCTCCGAGTAACGGGCGCAGGGGTTAACAAAGTCAATCGCCGTAATGGCCAGGCCTTGAATCTCAAGATTCGAAGCGCATGTCTCTAAATCAGAAACATCTGCTTGGACATCACCGCGCCAGTCCCGATATTCTGCGAGCCTTGACGAAACCGTTCCAGGAATTCCCACGAGCCCGGGGACAATCAGCTCGTCAACATTGCTCTCGCACTTAGACATGAGCCTCCCCTCCCTTGCAGAAAAACGGAATGATCAAATCGTCAAAATCCTGAATCTCCTCGTGGCCAAAGCCTTCAAAGAACTCATGACGCTTTTCGCAGGTCAGGTTGTTATAGACCGCAAACTGCGTCGCTGGCGGACAGACGATATCGGCTGTGCCAGTGCCAAACAGCACGGGGCACTTGACCATAGGGGCAAAGTTCTTGGAATCGAAGTACGCCAGCTTGGCATAGGCTTCGTCAATACGAGTCGAGTCCTCGTCAAACCAGCGAGACCAATAGCGCAGGCCCTCGTAGGCAATGTCGTCGGCATCCAAATCCCAGACCAGGCGGAAATCTGACAGGAAGGGATAGAGGATGGCGGCACGATTGATAAGCTCGCTGTTAAGCGCACAGGTCGCAATGCCCAAACCGCCGCCCTGCGACGCGCCGTTCACAAACACACGCGCAAGATCGATGCCCTCGAGCTCGCGAACGATGCGGCACAGGATGCGAATATCTTGGTGCAAGCGGACATAGTAGAGGTTGGCCGGGTCGCCGTCGATACCGGCGACGATATGACCGGCAACCGTTGTGCCCTCAAATCCACCAATGTCCTCGGAGGGACCTCCTTGGCCGGGGCAGTCGAGGGCGATGAGTGCCATGCCCATGCCCGCAAACGACGCCTGCTCAAACCAGCTGCGGCTTGCACCCGGATACCCATGGAACTGAAGTACCAATGGCACGGGCTCGTCCGAGACGGGTTTAAGGTACTTGGCATGCAGGCGCGCGCCACACATGCCGGTATACCAGAGGTCGAAAAGCTGGCAGGTCGCGGCATCGGCGACCGATGCCGTCTCGATCGCATAGTCAAGCCCGACGGCGTCGGCCTCGGCCATGCGATCCTTCCAAAAGAGATCGAAATCTGATGGACGGGGCATGGCGCCTCGATATTCACCAAATTGATGTTGTAGCTCCTGAGCACTTGGCATGGCTCGTGAACCCAACCTTTCGAAATCGCAACGGAGGTGCGCCCGGCAAGGGAACCGGGCGCACGGGAGGGAAAGCGAGGCTACTCGCCGAGCTTGGGATGCAGCAGCGACGGCGCAGCGCCGAGCAGCATCTTGGTGTAGGGGTCCTGGGGGTGCTGGAAGACCTGCTTGGCCTCGCCCTGCTCGACGATCTTGCCGCCATTCATAACGATGATGTCGTCAGAGATATAGCGGACCGTCTGGATGTCATGGCTGATGAACACCATGGCAAGGCCGAGCTCCTTCTTAAGGTCGGTCAGCAGGTTCAGAATCTGCGCGCGGACCGAAACGTCCAGAGCCGAGGTGGGCTCGTCGGCGATGATGGCATCGGGGTTCAGCGACAGGGCACGGGCAATTGCGACGCGCTGGCGCTGGCCGCCCGAAAGCTGGCCGGGAAGAACCTCGGCAGCGGAGCTGGGCAGACCGGTGAGCTCCAAGAGTTCCTTGACGCGCTTCTCCTGCTCGGCCTCGGTACCCAGGTTGTGGACGCGCATGGGGTCGAGCAGCTGCTCGCGAACGACCATGCGGGGGTTGAGCGCCGTGGCCGGGTTCTGGAACACGACCGAGATGACGCGACCCATGTGGCGACGGTCCTCGGCGGTACGTTTGGTAACGTCCTTGCCCTTAAAGTAGACCTTGCCGCTCGTGGGGGCCTGCAGGCCGCACATGACGTTGGCGGTGGTGGACTTACCGCAACCGGACTCGCCTACGATGCCGATCGTCTGACCGGGCATGAGCTTAATCGTTACACCCTGGACGGCGTGAACCAGGTTGGGGTGCAGAATCGAGCCGGTACGGGTCCTAAAGGTGACGTGGACGTCATCAAGGAAGATGATCGGCTCGACGCCGTTGACTGCGGTCTCGCTCATCTACATCACCTCCGCGTGAGGGGTCAAACCATTTGCCTTGAGCACCTCGTCGGGGAGCTCGGAATAGAAGTGCTCGGTGCCGGGCACGCGCTTGAAGACCGGACGGGTGTCCAGGCCAATACGCGGATGGCTCGAGCGAGGCGCGAAGCGATCGCCCTTGGGGAAATCGCGCGGACTCGGAACGGCGCCGGGCACCTGGTGCAGGCGGCCCGAACCGCTCTCGATGGACAGAACGGAACCCAGAAGACCGCGGGTGTACTCGTGGATCGGGTTAGTGAGCAGCTCCTTGGTGGGCGCCTGCTCGATAACCTGGCCAGCGTACATAACCGTGATGTTGTGGGCGACCTCGGCGACCAGCGCCAGGTCGTGCGAAACGAAGATCATGGCAAAGCCGAGCTTGGCCTGAAGATCGTTGAGCAGCTTGATAACCTGCTTCTGGACGGTAACATCCAGAGCGGTCGTGGGCTCGTCGCAGATGACCAGCTTGGGGTCGCGGGTAAGGGCCATAGCGATCAGGACACGCTGACGCTGGCCGCCGGAAAGCTCGTGCGGATAGCTCTCGAGCGTGCGCTTGGGATCGAGGCCGACGAGCTCCAGGAGCTCCTCGGCGCTGCGGGTTCCGCCGCGCTTGGTGAGCTGCTTCATCTGGGCAGAGATGAGCATGGAGGGATTAAGCGAGGACAGGGCGTCCTGATAGACCATAGCGATATCGGTACCGCGCAGGCCGAACCACTCCTTCTTGCTCATCTTGAGCAGGTCACGGCCCTCCCAAAGAACCTCGCCGGAAAGATGCTCGTCATCGTCGGTCAGGCCCATGATGGCCAGCGTGGTGATGGACTTACCGCAACCGGACTCGCCCACCAGGCCCATGGTCTGACCAGGACGAACGTCAAAGTTGACATGGTCGACGACGTTGATATCACCGTGATGCTCAAACTGGATGCAGAAGTCACGGACCGAGAGAATCGGCTCAACGGACTCGTCGGGCACGTGGCGATCGTCACGCTTGAGCTCGACATCGCGCAGGGCGCCAAGGCGAGCGGAGAGGGACTGGGCCTGCTCCTTGTAGGCGCGAACGGGGTCGGAGACCAGCAGGTCGGCCTCGCGACGCTTGGAGGAATCGGTAGGATCCAGGGCAGCGGAGGGAGCAGCGGCCATGGCGTCGGTAATGCCCTCGGAGAGGATGTTGAGCGCCAGGCAGGTGATCATGATGGCCAGGCCCGGGAACAGTGCCTGCCACCAACGGCCGGCGAGCACGCCGCCGCGGGCGTCGGCGAGGATGTTGCCCCAGGTAGCGGTGGGCTCCTGGATACCAGCGCCGATGAAGGTCAGCGAGGCCTCGAAGATGATGGCGTCGGCGACCAGGGTAACGGTGAAGACCATGATCGGGGCGATGCAGTTACGCAGAACATGCTTGATCAAAATCCACGGAGCCTTGGCGCCGGAAACGATGACCGCGCGGACATAGTCCTCGCCGTACTCGGACACGATGTTGGCGCGTACGATACGGGCAATCTGCGGAGTGTACATAAAGCCGATGGCGAAGATGATCGACGGCACGGAGTTGCCCAGGATGGAGACGAAGACGGCCGCGAGGGCGATGCCCGGGATGGACATGATGATGTCCAGGATACGCATGATCGTCTCGGAGACGGCCTTGCGCGAAACCGCTGCAAGGGCGCCCACGACCGAGCCGCAGACCAGAGCCATGGCAGTGGCGCCAAAGCCGATAATCAGCGAGTAACGACCACCGTAGAGCATACGCGACAGAATGTCGCGACCCTTATCGTCGGTACCGAAGATAAATCCGTTGCCGGGAGCCTGGCGAGCCGTAAAGATCTCGACCGGGCTATAGGGGGCAAGAAGGGGCGCCAGGATCGCAGTCAGGGCGACCAGCACCAGCACGACGGCGGCAATCTTAGAAGACAGCGTCATCTTCTTCCAGCCACCGAGCTTGAGCCCCTTGGAGGCAGCCTTCTCGAGCTGCTCGGTTTGCTTCTCTCGAATCTTTACCATAATCTACACCGTCCTGATGCGCGGGTTGATGAGCAGGTAGAGCATGTCAACCACGATGTTGATGATGATGAAGGCAAGAGCAACGACGATAACGACGCCCTGAACCAGGTTCGCCTCGTTGCCCTGAACGCCCTGCAGAATCGCGGTGCCCATGCCGGGGAGGTTGAAGATAACCTCGATGACGACGGCGCCGCCCATGAGGTAACCGATCTTAAGACCGAGGGTGGTGACCGGGGTGATCAGCGCATTGCGAAGAACGTTGATGCCGACGACGACCTTCTCGGGAACGCCGGCGCCGCGAGCCATACGGACATAATCCTTGTCGAGCTCCTCGACCATGGCGGTACGCACGATACGAGTCATCTGGCCCGTCAGCGGAAATGCCAAGGCGATGGCGGGCATGATCATACGTCCCAGATAGCCAACCGGATTCGTGGTGAAGTGAGGCAGAGCACCCGATGCCGGGAGCACCTTAAGGTAGGAAGAGAACAGCAGGATCAACAGAACGGCAAGCCAGAACGACGGGGTTGCCAAGCCGGCGATGGAAAAGACGCGGATCACTTGGTCCGGCCATTTGTCGCGATACAGTGCCGCGATGACGCCGAGCAAAAACGAAACGACCGCACCGATGGCAAGACCGATGAAGGTCAGCTGCATCGTGACGGGCAGGGCCGTGGAGATGCGCTTGGCAACGGAGTTGCGAGCAGCACCATAGGTGCCCATGTCGCCATGGATCAAATCGCCCATATAGCGCACGTAGCGCACGGGCCAGGGGTCGTCCAGACCATACTTCTCATGGTACTCGGCAACCGCCTCGGGCGAGGCGCCGTCACCCAACGCCGTGTAGGCGGGGTCGGTCTTGGAGAACGACATAAGGAAGAACACCAGGACGGTGACGCCCAATGCCATGATCGGCAGCGCCACAAGACGCCTTCCAATCAAACGTAGCAAGTTGTTCACGTTCTCTCCCCTTTCTTTTGTCGGTAGGACCAACTGGTATATGAGTACGGATACTCATTACAAGACCCGAGCGACATCGTTGCCGCCCGGGTCTTTGTTTCAACTATGAGGATACGGTCCCAACGACCGACATCCTGCATACAGACTCAAGCGAGTCTTACGCCTTGACGGTCGCAACGCCCCTGAAGGACATGCTCGTCGTGCCGATGCCCTTGAAGCCATCGAGGGCCTCGCCGTTGGGCGCAGTGGACGGATCGTCCCAGGAAGCGGAGACGGTCTTGACGTGGACAACGGGGTACAGAACGGCGTTGTCGGCAATGATGTCGAAGCACTCGTTCCACTTCTTCTGCTGCTCGTCGCCCTCGGCGGCAAGAGCCTCGTCCATGAGACCGTGGAGCTTCTGCCACTCAGCGGACTCCTTCCACGGGCAACGGGTCTGCATCCAGACGTTGTCGCCGTACCACCAGTTGAGCAGCAGGTCGGGGTCGGCGCCGAAGCAGGAAGGATCGCCAGGGGCAAGGAGGATATCGTAGGCCTCGCCGCCGTCGATGGCAGCGTAGGTGGCCGGCGAGGTATCGGTCTGGATGGTCACATCGAAGCCGAGAGCGTCGAGGTCGTTCTTGACCTGGGCGGCCATGCCCTTAATCTGCTCGTTGTCGGTGGTGCGCAGGGTGATGGCACCCGGGGTGATGCCAGACTCCTCGATGAGCTTCTTAGCCTTCTTGGCGTCGGTCTTGTACACCGTGGAAGCCTCATGATAGTTGGTGAAGCTCTTGGGCAGGTAGCAGCTGGCAGCGGTGGCAAGGCCGGCGAAGGTGTTGCTGACCATCTTCTCGGTGTCGAGCGCATACATGACAGCCTGACGGACCTTGACGTTGTTCCAAGGCTCCTTGGCGACGTTGAACATAATGAAGCGGGTGCCGAAACCCTGAACGTTATCGATCTTGCAGCCGGCGCTCTCAAGCTGGTCGACGGCGTCAGCGGTAACGAGCTCCATAACGAGCGTGGAGCCCTCCTGCTGAGCGGTAACGCGAGCGGTGGGGTCGGTCAGGATGCTGTACTGGATCTTCTTATCCTCGGCAGCATACTCACCGTTGTACTCAGGATTGGGAACCAGGGTAATCTCGGTATCGGAGATAGAGTCGTACATCCAGGGGCCGGAGCCGATCGGCTGCTTGGCGCGATCCTCCTCGGTCTGAGTGGCCGGGGTAACGCGGACGATGGCCAGACGATCCTTGAGCAGGGAGAAGTTGGGGACCTTGGTCTTGACCGTCACGGTGCTGGCGTCCTTGGCCTCGATGGACTCGAAGGGCTGGAAGAACGGAGCATAGGTAGCGGAAGCGGCGCAAGCGGTGTAGGAGGCAACGACATCGTCAGCGGTGACCTCGGTGCCATCGGAGAACTTGGCGCCCTTGCGGATGGTGACCTCGAAAGTGGTGTCGTCCACGGACTTAGGATCGTCGGTGGCGAGCTCGTTGAAGGTGCTGTAGTCGTGGTAATCGATGCCGTAGAGGCCCTCGACGACGTGCCAGTTAGCACCCAGGCCCACAGCGGAGCCGGTGCTGGCGGGATCGAAGCTGGACGGAGCGTAAGCGGAACCAGCGGTGATCACGCCGCCGCCACGGTTGGCGGAATCGGTGGAACCGGAAGCGGAACCCTCGTCGCTAGAGCTGCCACCGCAGCCGGTGAGACCAAGCCCTGCGACAGCAGCGACGCTGCCGGTGAGGCCGAGGAACGAACGCCTGGACATACCCTTGTTGATGATGGCCATGTCTTCTCCTATCAATAGAGAATCTTACTCGGGAGCACCTAGACTTGCCCCCGCGCAACTTGCGGACGATATATACCTTACCTACCGACGAACCCAACTGAGGTGCCGCGCTCGGCGACCGATACATACATACGCTTGAACGGTATTTACTACCGTTCACCGAATTCGTTGACAAACGATTCGCCAGACAGTATGTATCGGCGAGGTGAGATATCAGTCTTCGTCAACCCGCAGGATAGCAGGGTTTTCGCTTGGGTTAGTCAAACGTTTTAGCGTTAATAAAACCCGAAACCAGCAGGCAATCATGGCGAAATAAATGGTTGAAAATCGCACAATCATGTATATCAGTTGTTTGGCTCGTGTTTAGCTATCGGAATGGCCAGCCGCCGCCTCGGCGCGCTCGGCATTCCATGCAACGAGCGCCTCGTGGACCGCCTTGGCAACATCGGCAGGTATGCCGCGAACTTCCGCGATCTCTTGCTCGCTCGCCGCGCGCAAACGCTTCATCGAGCCAAAATGGCGCATAAGGGCACGTTTTCTGGTGGGTCCCACGCCTGGAACGTCATCGAGTACCGAAACCGTCATGGCTTTATCGCGCAACTCGCGATGGAACGTGATGGCAAAACGGTGCGATTCATCGCGAACCTGTTTAATTAGATAGAGCGAAGCAGACCCGGTCGGCAGCACGACGGGAGTCTCGTCCCAAGGCACGAAAACTTCCTCATCGGCCTTCGCCAAGCCACAAACCGGTATATCGAGCCCAAGAGCCTCAAGTTGCTTGATCGCAGCGGTCAATTGCGGCTTACCGCCATCGACAACGAGTAAATCGGGGCGCGAGCCAAAGCGCTCGTCGACCATGCGCTCGGGAGCATAGCGTCGTCCCAAAACCTCGGACATCGACACGAAGTCGTTTGCCTCGTCCAATTCGGCCTGAATTTTAAAACGACGGTACTGGCTCTTGTCGGCGCGTCCGTTGGTAAACACCACCATCGAGGCGACCGTAAAGGTTCCATGCAGCGTCGAGATATCGAAGCACTCGATACGCATCGGCGGCGCCGGCAGCGCCAGCGCGCTTTCGAGCTCCAGGAGCGCTTGATTGGTGCGGTCGTCAGCGTACCCCGTTCGCATCATGTAGCGCATGAGGGCATGGCGCGCATTTTTGGATGCCATATCGAGCAAACGGTGCTTTTCGCCACGCTGCGGCCTATGGAGATGGCAGGAACGCTCGCGCTTGCCTGCAAGCCACTCCCCCAGCGCCTCCGCATCCTCAAGCTCGACAGAGAGGTTTATCTCAGCTGGAATATCAGCCGTCTCGTCGTAATAGCGCTTAAGAAAGCCCGATTGAAGTTCCTCTTCGTCGACATCCAAACCCTTATCGAGAATAAACTCGCAGGTTCGAACCGTTCGACCCTCACGCACGACAAAGACGCAAGCGGCGGAGATGGTCTCCTCGCGATAGAAACCGATGACATCGATATCGACACTGGAGGGAAAAACGACTTGCTGACGGTCGTCCAGACCCCTGATGACCTCCAAACGACGTTTGACGCGTGCCGCGCGCTCAAAGTCGAGCGCCTCGGCGGCATCCGTCATCTCGGAGGTCAGCTCATCGACGACATCCTTGCGATGGCCCGACAAAAAGCGCTCGACACGCTTGACGTTCTTGGCATAGTCCGTAGGAGAAATCGCGCCGACACACGCACCTGGGCCGCGCCCGACATGGTAGTCGAAGCAGGGACGCCCGTTTTGCGCGCAAATCATATTGACGATGTCTTCCTCGCCCTTGTGGGACTCGACGATACGACGACAACGACGCCACTCCGCACAAGAAGCCGAGCAGATCGGGATCACCTTGCGCAGCGTGTCAATGGTCTCACGCGCCGCGCGGCTATCGGTATAGGGACCAAAATAACGCGTTCCCGGCTTATGACGCTCGCGCGTGTATTTGATAGCGGGATACAGGTCGCCCTTTGTAATGGCGATAAAGGGGTAGCTCTTGTCATCCTTGAGGTCGACGTTAAAGTACGGATGGTACTGGCCGATCAGGTTGCGCTCGAGTACAAGCGCCTCATGCTCGGTTTCGACAACGATGTAGTCAAAGCTCGCAACCAATTGCATCATGAGCGGTATTTTTTGGCGCTCATCCTGCAGCGTCACGTACTGGCGCATACGGGAACGCAGGTTTTTCGCCTTGCCAACGTAGATGACATCGCCCTTGGCATCTTTCCAAAGGTAACATCCGGGCTGCGTGGGAACGCGCGAAACCTGCTCGGCGAGTGTTGGAATGTTGTCGTGACCGGCCAAACGCACCTACTTGCGACGAAGCAGCGCCGAGACCTCGGGCATCTTAAGAACGACGGCAAGGCCAAAGGTAACAGCAAGCGAGACGACACCCGCAACGCAAACATAGCCAAGAGTAATCAGAATCGAGCCGCCAAGTACCCCGACAAAGTGTTCAAGCGCCCACATGACGCCGGCGCCTGCGGCAGCCCCTAGGCCGCCGAGCAAAAGGCCAAAGAAACCGCCATGCAGGATAGATTTGACCTGAAGGCCACGCAGGCGACGACGCAGCCACCACAGCGAACAGCCGACCAAGATCACGTAGTCGACAACATACGAAAGCGCGATTGCCGGCATACCGAAGCCCAGCACAACGCCAAACAGCAGAACCGAGCCAGCCTGGCCGATGGCGGAATACAGGCAATAGCGGCTATAGGGCTTCATGTCGAGCAAGGCAGAGAAGCTCTTCTGCATCAACACGACCACGCCGTAGAGCGGCAGCGAGAGCGCCAGGTAGACAAGGTACTCGGACACCAGCGCCACGCCGGATTCATCGAACTTGCCGGCACAGTAAATCATGTTGAGCGGACGTGCGAAGACAATCAGGTACAGTGCGAACGGAATCAGGAAGAACAGCATCTGGGCGACGCCACGCGAAATGCCCGTGCGAACGCTGTCGTAATCCTTCTCCTGTGCGTCATGAGAGAGCTCGGTATAGAGCGCCGTCGAAAGCGAGGCGGCAATCAGCGCGTAGGGCAGCGTGTACCACAGGCGCGCATAGGCGATGACGGAAGGACCCGTCTCGGGCTGGACCACCAGCGCGGCAGCGTTGGTGATAGAAGTCGAGACAAACATGCACACCGTGGCGAGCAGCGTCGGGATACCGAGCGCAATCGTCTGGCGCAGCGCGGGGTCCTTAAAGTCGATATGGATATGGGGATGCACGCCGTGCTTGCCAAGCGCGGGAATCTGACATGCCATCTGAACAAAGACACCGAGGGTCGTACCGGCCGCAATCAAGATGATGCCGGCACGTTCGCCAAACTGTGCGGACACGGGCGCAAAACCCATAAAGCTCGCAATGACGATCACATTGTTGAGGACCGGGGCAAACGTCGACCAGAAGTAGTCGCGGTGTGCGTTGAGAACGCCCGAGAACACCGAGCCCAAACCATAAAAGAGAATCTGGATGGCAAAGAAACGGAACATGAACGCAGCGGTATCCATGCTGCCGCCGTCACCCGAAAGGAACGATTGCGTCCAGATAAAGCCCGGGGCGAACACGGTCCCCAGCAACGAAATGCCACCCAGCACCAAAAGCAGAATGCCAAGCAGGTTGCCCACGTACTCGTTCGAGGCCTCGCGACCCTGCTCACGCCTCACGCCCATGTACACGGGCAAAAACGCCGTCACGAGCATGCCACCCATCACGAGTTCGTAGAGCATATTGGGCAGGTTGTTGGCGACCTGATAGGAGGACGAGAGTAGCGACATGCCGATAGCGGCCGCCATTGCCCACGTGCGGATAAAACCGGTGACGCGAGACACGATAGTCAGAATGGTCATAAGCCCGGCGGAACGACCAACCGTGGAGTAGTCCGACGAGCCCATGTCGTCAGTGTCATCTCGCGACGAAGAAACTTCGGATGAGGGTGTCTGAGGCGCAGATTCTTTTGCAAAATGAGCTCCGCACTTCAATTCTTCCTGCGGCATCGCTCAGTCCTCTCTCGTAATCGCGGCAACCGTCGCCCCGCAAAATGCAATTAAATCATCGGGTGCAAGCTCGAGCTGATAACCACGCTTGCCTCCCGAAATAAAAATGGTATCCCAAAGGACGCATGTCTCGTCAATGAGCGTCCGGTAGCGTTTTTTCATACCGACCGGGCTGCAGCCGCCGCGAACGTAGCCAGTCGCCGCAAGCAAATCCTTCACATGCATCATGGCCAAGGACTTCTCCCCCGCGGCACGCGCGGCGGACTTTAGATCGAGCTCGTCGGCAACAGGGATGCAGCACACGACATAGTCGTTGGACGGCGTCACGCAGACCAAAGTCTTAAATCCTTGACCGGGCTCCTCGCCAAGCTGCTCCGAAATCGCGACCCCCAGGCCCACCGACTCATCACCATCGTCTTCGTACGTATGTAGAACATAGGAAATGCCGGCACTTTCCAGCTCGCGCATCGCATTGGTTTTTGGCGTCTTTACAGCCTTTGCCATGACATATCCTTTCTCTCGCATTCGGACGCAAGGATTAAGTATATGTCCAATTCGGCTGCATACGTCACTTCGGCACAGCAAGCGCCATCGAATCACAAGGAGTCGATGGCGCCCATAAACTGAATCGCCTATTTATTGAGCATCAAGTTGAGCCTGACGCTCCCGGTCACGCCTGAGCAACGGCGCCAAAAACTTGCCCGTATAACTCTGCGGACAGTCCGCAATCTGCTCCGGTGTGCCCGAAACCACGACGGTTCCGCCGCCGTTACCGCCCTCGGGACCCATATCGATCAGGCGGTCGGCAACCTTGATGACATCAAGGTTGTGCTCAATCACCAGCACCGTGTTGCCCGCATCGACCAAGCGCTGCAGCACATCGAGCAGCTGGCGGACGTCCTCAAAATGAAGACCGGTCGTCGGCTCGTCCAAAATATAGAACGTCTTGCCCGTCTGGCGTCGATGAAGCTCCTTGGCGAGCTTCACACGCTGCGCCTCGCCGCCCGAGAGCGTCGTGGCGGGCTGGCCCAGGCTCACGTAGCCTAAGCCTACATCGTACAGCGTCTGGAGCTTGCGCTTAATCTGCGGGATATTCCCAAAGAAGGCCAGCGCCTCGGTGACGCTCATGTCGAGCACGTCCGAGATGGTCTTGCCACGGTAGGTGACCTCGAGTGTCTCGCGGTTGTAGCGTTTACCGCCGCAAACTTCGCAGGGAACGTAGATATCGGGAAGGAAGTGCATCTCGATCTTGATCTGCCCGTCGCCCTTGCACGCCTCGCAGCGCCCGCCACTCACATTAAAGGAGAAACGACCCGGCGAGTAGCCGCGCGCCTTCGACTCCGGCGTACTCGCAAACAGCGCGCGAAGATCATCCCACAGGCCGATATAGGTAGCAGGGTTGGAACGCGGCGTGCGGCCAATCGGCGACTGGTCGATATCGATAACCTTATCGATACACTCGATGCCCTCGATTTTTTTATACGGACCCACAGGGCGCGTCGAACGGTGAATAGCATTCGTAAGGGCAGGCGCAATGGTGTCGGTAACCAGGGAGCTCTTGCCCGATCCCGACACGCCGGTAACAACCGTAAGCGTACCAAACTCGATCTTGGCGGTAACGTTTTTGAGGTTGTTGGCTCGAGCGCCCGTAATTTTAAGGCAGCCGCGACCGGGCTTGCGCCGTTCATCAGGCACCCGAATCATTCGTTTGCCGGTCAGATAAGCGCCCGTCATCGACTCAGGACACGCCATGATATCAGCAGGCGTTCCCGCCGCGACTACGTGTCCGCCGTTGACACCGGCGCCGGGCCCCATGTCGATCACGTAGTCGGCGGCACGGATTGTATCCTCGTCGTGTTCGACAACGATAACGGTATTGCCGATATCGCGCAGGCGCTCGAGCGTCTTGATCAGGCGCTCGTTGTCACGCTGATGAAGACCGATCGAGGGCTCGTCCAGAATATAGAGCACGCCCATGAGACCCGCGCCGATCTGCGTTGCCAAGCGAATACGCTGTGCCTCGCCACCGGAAAGCGTCGCCGAGGCGCGATCGAGTGTCAGATAGTCGAGTCCAACATCGACCAGAAAACGCAGGCGCTCCAGAATTTCCTTGACGATACGGCCGCCGATAAACTGTTGGCGCTCGGTGAGTTCCAGGCCCTCAAAAAACTCGAGCGATTCACGGCACGACAGGCAACAAACTTCGTAAATGGACTTGCCGCCCACGGTGACGGCGAGCATCTCAGGGCGCAAACGAGCGCCGTGGCAGGTCGAGCACGGCTCCTCGCGAATGTACTTCTCCAGGCGCGCCTTGGTGTTCTCGTTCGTCGTCTCGGTATAGCGTTCGTACAGGATGTTGCGAACGCCCGAAAACTTGGTATCCCACTGGCTGCGACGTCCGTCGAGCTTTTGGTAGTCGACCGAGATCTTCGTATCGCCCAGGCCATCCAAGAATGCACGACGCACGCGAGGGGGCAAGTCCTCCCACGGCGTATCGGCGCTCACCTTAAAGTGTTTGCAGACCGCAGCAAAAATCTGCGGATAGTAGTTCGAATTGCCAAACAGGCTACCAAAGACTCCGTCGGCAATGGACTTCGAGGGGTCCTCGATCAGCGCCTCGGCATCAACGGTTTTCTTAAAGCCCAGGCCGTCGCACTCAGGACATGCGCCATAGGGAGCGTTAAACGAAAAATCACGCGGCTGAAGATCGTCAATGGAGTGTCCATGCTCCGGGCACGCCAAGGCCAACGAATACTCCAGAAGCTCGCCCTCGGTCCCCTCGGGAGCATCACGATCGGGCAGCATGTACACGTTTACATTGCCGTGAGCCAGCGCGGTCGCCTGCTCAACAGACTCGGCGATACGGCCAAGAGAGTTCTCACGGATCACGATGCGATCGACCACGACCTCGATATCGTGCTTGAACTTCTTGTCCAGATCGATCGGATCGTCGAGCGAGCGCACTTCACCGTCGACACGCACGCGGCTAAAGCCCTCGGCGCGAAGGTCCTCAAACAGTTTGGTGTACTCGCCTTTTCGCCCGCGCACCACCGGTGCCAGCACAAACGCGCGGCGGCCCTCCCCCGCCGCCAAGACCTTGTCGGCAACCTGGTCGGTCGTCTGGCGCTCAATGACGCGGCCGCATTCGGGACAGTGCGGGGTGCCCACACGGGCGAACAGCAGGCGCAGATAGTCATAAATCTCGGTTACGGTGCCAACCGTCGAGCGAGGGTTTTTAGACGTCGTCTTTTGGTCGATCGACACCGCCGGCGAAAGGCCGTCGATTGAATCCAAGTCGGGTTTGTCCATCTGGCCCAAGAACTGGCGCGCATAGCTCGAAAGACTCTCGACGTATCGACGCTGGCCCTCGGCATAGATAGTGTCAAATGCCAGCGAACTCTTGCCCGAGCCAGAAAGACCGGTAATGACCACGAGTTGGTCACGCGGAATGGAAACATCGATATCACGGAGGTTGTGCTCACGAGCGCCGCGAATAACGATAGAAGAATCAGACATGGAAGCTCCTTGCCTCCTATTGCATCGAATCATACTGTCGATGAGTTTAGCGCACTCGACGCGCACAGATGTTCGTAATACAAGATTCGCAGACCTTTAGCTTTGCGTATCGGGCGCTTTGTTTCTCGAAATGCCGTGGAAAGGTTACAGTAATCTAATACTGAACTTAATTTGCCGTAACAGAGGAACGTCCATGACCGAAGATATCCCCCTTGAAATCACTTCGAGCGACATGGCCAATCTGCCCATATTCATCGCCGTCCTTATCGTGGCCATCGTCGTGGTGCGTGTATATTTTTCAATCAAACACAATGAAAAGCCGCCCATTGCCCGCGTCTTTTGGTGCGCGACGCTCCTCATCCCGCTCGGCATGGTAGCTGCATGGATTACGAATCAATTGCTCGTAAATGAGGACAATTCCCTATGGGTCCTTTCTTATTCGGCGCTCGGTGCTACCGCCGTCATACTTCTTGTCGAGCCCTTGGTTTCGGGACTTATCGACCAAACCGATCTTGCGACGGGAACGGTTGCCTGTATTTGCCGTGACATCCTTGTCATCGCCGCTGTTTCAGCGCTCTCGTTCGTTTCACTCGAAATTGCCTGTAACGAAACGTTCTATCGCATTCCCGCCAACTCATTCGGGTTTTCCGTCGGGCTGCTCGCGACGGTTCTGCTCTCCCTTTATTTGCTGGGACAGCGTCATGGAGGCGTCATGGCCCTCGTGCCCGTCGCCTGTTGCATCCTTGGCATTGCCGAGCACTTCGTCATAACGTTTAAAGGCGAGGCCATCCTGCCAAGCGATATCTTGGCCCTTGGCACCGCAATGGAAGTGAGCGAGGGATACGAGTTTACCTTTACCGCCGGAATCGTAACCTCTCTAGCCCTGCTGGAGATTTCCCTAGGGCTTCTTTCGCTTATCCGACCGAGAAAGCTCCGTACGCCCACCCATGTCTTCCCCGCAATCGCCGCTAACCTCTGCGCTTTTCTGCTAGTGACCGTTATGGGGCTCTCGGGCTTTTCCAGCATCGACTTGGAGCAGGCGCTGAATTTTGGATTTGACCGTTGGCAGCCCATCACCACGTATGCGTCTCAGGGTTTTATCACTTCGTTCACCGAAATGGTCAACGAGTTGCCCATTGAGAAGCCCGAAGACTATACGCCCGATGAGGCGCAGAGCATCGAGCAGAAGCTCGCCGCCACCTACGACAGCACGTATGGCTCGAGCGAGCAGCGCGCGGCGGCCGTTGCCCAGTTCAATGAAATCAAGCCGACGATTGTTGCCGTCATGAATGAGAGTTTTAGCGACCTTTCGTGCTTTGAGCAGCTCCAGGCGGCCGGGTACACCGGCCCCGCATTCTACAACTCGCTTCCCGACACACTTGTTCGCGGCACCATGCTCGCTTCGGTCGCCGGGGGCGGAACGGCGAACTCCGAATTCGAATTTTTGACCGGAGCGACAACGGCCTTTGTCGGATTAGGCAAAATCCCCTATCAGCTGTATCAGATGAATGGCGTCAACAGCCTGGCAAAGGACCTTAAGGAGCTTGGGTATACCGCTACCGCTATGCACCCGCAAAACCCCGTCAACTACCATCGAGATAAAATCTATCAGCAGCTGGGCTTTGGAGACTTTCTTTCAATCGGCGATTTCGAAGGTGCGCCCTGTTACCATGCCGGCGTATGCGACTACGCCACCTACGACAAGATACTCGACCTGCTTAGAACCGACGAAGCCCCGCAGTTCATCTTTGACGTCACGATGCAAAATCACGGCGGCTACGACTATGGCACCGTTCCCGCCGAGGAGCTGACAAACTATTGGGTCGAGGGAGCCAGCGAGGGCGCCAATAGCGCGCTCAACACCTATCTCACCTGCATCAACGCATCCGACCGGGACCTCGAGTACTTTATCAACGAGCTCCGCAATATCGGCAGACCGGTTGTCCTTGTCTTTTTTGGCGACCATCAGCCGAGCGCCGCAACGACTCTCAACGACGAGCTGTACCCTCAGGAAGATACGGCAAGCCACGCTTTCCGTATCTATCAGTCGACATATTTTGTCTGGGCTAACTATGAAATCGCCGGCAATACCGAGCTCAACGTCTACGACACCGTCGGGGCAAACGAGGTTGCAGCCATTACCCTTAATAAGATCGGCGCCCCGCTCACCGACTATCAAAAGGCCCTGCTTGCAACAAGGTCAGATGTGCCCACCATCAATGTCGCCGGCTACCTTGGTGCCGACGGGCTGCGCTACGACTTGGAATCTGAAGACAGCCCATACGCCTCGACGATCGACAAGCTGCAGCGCATGCAATACCTCGAGTTCGCCAGCAAAGTTCAGTAAGCCCGCCCATTCGCTTGGACCCATCGTATTGCAAGCACGCTCGGCCCAAATGCATCGTAAATGACTCCCGCTCGCAAACGAGGGTACAATGACGCTCGTGTCACATCACGGGGCCCCGGCCCCAACATATACAAAGGAGTCATACATGGGTTGCGAGCACGCACAGGCCGCCGGCGGACAAACGTCGCCGTCGCAATTTGAGGAGAATACGCTGTCCGAGGTCAAACGCGTCATCGCCGTGCTTTCCGGCAAGGGCGGTGTCGGCAAGTCGTTTGTCACCGGTGCCATCGCCACCGAGCTTGCCCGTCACGGCCACAAGGTCGGCGTCCTCGATGCCGACATCACCGGTCCCTCTATCCCCAAGATGTTCGGTATGAGCGGACGCCACGTCCATGCCCTTGGCAACCTCATGCTGCCTGAAATCTCCGAGCACGGCGTCAAGGTCATGAGCTCCAACCTTCTGCTCCAAAACGAGACCGACCCCGTCCTTTGGCGCGGTCCGGTCATCGCAGGCGCCATTAGGCAGTTCTGGAGCGAGACCTCATGGGGCCCCATCGACTACCTGCTGGTCGACATGCCTCCGGGAACAGGCGACGTCGCTCTCACCGTCTTCCAGTCACTGCCCGTCGACGGCATCGTCATCGTCACGAGCCCGCAGGATCTGGTCTCGATGATCGTCGCCAAGGCGGTCAACATGGCCGAGAAGATGAACGTCCCCATTCTGGGCATCGTCGAAAACATGAGCTATATTGAGTGCCCCGACTGCGGCAAGAAGATCGAGGTCTTTGGCAAGAGCAAGCTCCTCGAGGTCGCAGAACGCTATAACCTCGACATCTTGGGCACGCTTCCCATCAATCCGTCACTCGCCGAGGCCTGCGATAAGGGCGAGGTCGAGACCGCGCTGCCCGATGGCATGTTGCCCAAGGCAGTCTCTGCCGTCGAGGCCATTACCCCGCACGAGACCGACGAGGCCTAAGTGAACACGAGCGCCTTCTATGACGTCCTGGTAATCGGCGGCGGGGCTTCAGGCCTCGCCGCCGCCATTACGGCCGCACGTGCTGGCAAAAGCGTCTGCATCGTTGAGTGCGATGTCGCCTGCGGCCTTAAGCTCCTTGCGACCGGTAACGGCCGTTGCAACCTCTCCAACGAATCGATTGATCCTCAGCGGTATAACCACCCCGCATTCGTCGAATCTGTCATGAGGACCCAGCCCGAACAAGAGCTTATGGGTTTCTTCTCCTCGCTGGGCATCATGACAACCTCCGAGGAAGGCCGGCTGTACCCGCGCTCCCTTCGCGCCGAATCGGTGCGCGACGCGCTTCTCAACGTTTGCGACCGCCTAGGTATCACCTTAATCTGCGGAGCCAATATTGCCACGGCGCGCAAAGATCCCGAAGGCTGGGCACTCCAAATAAACCGTCCAGCGCGGGCGCTAAAGGCAAAAAAGCACGACGACCGAAAATCGGAGCTCCGCTCGCTTCGGAAGGCACTCGCCGATGTCCCTCGCAAGAACGAAGCCCTGCAGGCACATGCCGTAATTATCGCCACGGGCGGCAACCCCACCGGTATCGCCGATACGTTTGGCCTCCCCCTCACCTCGCTGCGCCCCATCCTCTGCCCCGTATCGGCAACGGTCGTTGGCGATCGGGCGGCACTCAAGACGTTGGATGGTCTGCGCGTCCGCGCCCGCTTGACGCTCACCCGTAACCACAGTGAGCTCTGGCACGAAGACGGTGAAGTACTGTTTCGAGCCTTCGGCATCTCGGGCGTCGCTGTCTTCAACCTCTCCCGTCGTATCCAGCGCGGCGATACGATCCTGCTCGACGTTTTCCCCGACCTCTCCAAAGACGAGCTGCTCGATATGCTCAACCGGCGCGTTGAGCTGCTCGGCGGCTTTTCGCCCCGCGATCCCCGTTGGCTCGACGGCATGCTCGCCCCGCAACTCTCCCGCGTCGTCTGCACGACGTTCGAGCAATGCCATCCAGGCTCCAACGATGTCATCCATCTGGTCTCAATCCTCAAACACTTTAAGTTGCTCGTCGAGGGAACAGCCGAGGAGCGCTCGGCGCAGGTCACGCGTGGTGGCGTATCTGTCGAGAGCATCTCAATACCCAGTCTACGCGCGCGCAGCGCTGTCGACGCCCCGCTTTACATCTGCGGCGAAGCACTCGACATCGACGCCGATTGCGGAGGCTTTAACCTTGCGTGGGCCTGGCTCTCGGGCATTCGCGCCGCAAGCAGCCTGTAGCCGCGCAGTCTATAATCAAAAACGCATTCGGGCCGTCTGGGATACCGGACGGCCTCTTTCTTGCCTCTAAGGAGACCTCGATGATCGAAATCACCCAAGTCAACGCGTCGCTCGATGAAGCCGGCGATGAAAATGCCTGCCTCATTGTTGGCAAGCGAGTCGCCAAGCGCGTCCTACGTTGCAAGGACTCCGAGATCAAGTCCATCGAGCTCCACCGCAAGTCAATCGACGCTCGCAAAAAACGAGACGTCCATTTTATCCTGAGCTTTCGTGTTGAGCTGACTAGTCCCCACCTCGAGCGAGAAGCGGTCGACAGCGTCGCCGAGCGTGACCGCTCGCGCGTACGCGCGATAGAGGACGATGGGCCCTCATTCCCCTCCCCCGTCTCCGACGCACCTCAAGAATGCCCTGTCGTTGTCGGCGCCGGATGCGCTGGCCTTTTCGCTGCACTCACCCTTGCCGAAGCGGGTCTTAAGCCCTTGCTCATCGAGCGCGGCGACCCAGCATTTCGCCGCTCGCATGCGATCGATCTCTTTCTAAAGGAGCGCATTCTCGACCCCGAGAGCAATATCCAGTTTGGCCTGGGCGGCGCGGGGACCTTCTCGGACGGCAAGCTCAATACGGGAACCAAAAATCCCGCCCATCGCCTTATCCTCGAAACCTTCGTCGAGGCGGGCGCGCCCCGCGATATTCTGTGGGATGCCAAGCCGCACATTGGCTCCGACATCCTTCCCACGGTTGTCACCGCTATATCCCAGCGCATCGAGCAGCTCGGAGGTGTCGTCCGTTATCGAACAAAGCTCGTCGACATTCACATCGACGCGTCTGGCGCCATTACCGGTATTGATGTCCAATCGTCCCAAGACGCCGCTTGCGAGCCAATCGAGACAAAGCACCTCATCCTCGCCTGCGGGCATTCTGCTCGCGATATTTTTGAGCTCCTTAAGGACCACAACGTGGCCCTCGCACAAAAGACCTTTGCCATGGGCGTTCGCATCGAGCATCCGCAGCGCGACATCGACCGAGCCCAATATGGAGCCTTGGCGGGACATCCTGCCCTCGGAGCAGCCCCCTACAAGCTCGTCGCCCATCTTCCCAACGGCCGCAGCGTGTTCTCGTTTTGCATGTGCCCCGGCGGACAGGTTGTCGCCGCCTCTTCCGAGCAGGGCCACCTGTGCGTCAACGGCGCTAGCCTCAATGCCCGCGACGGACGCAACGCAAATGCCGCCTTGCTCGTTAACGTCACGCCTGAGGACCTTCCCAACGATGACCCGCTCGCCGGCATCGAGCTCCAGCGTGCCTGCGAGGCGGCCGCCTATCGCCTGGGCGGTTCCAACTGGAACGCACCGGCACAACTCGTCGGAGATTTCCTCGCAGGACGCGCCAGCAAGGCGCCCGGAAAGGTAAAGCCCACCTATCCGCTCGGTGTGACCTGGACGGCAATTGACGAAGCCCTGCCGCAGCATATCGTCGAGTCGCTCCGCCTGGGACTTCCCCTACTCGGAAAAAAGCTACGAGGCTACGACCGTCCCGATGCCGTTCTTACCGGCGTGGAGACTCGTTCGAGCTCACCTGCCACTGTCACCCGAGACCGAACGTGCCATGCCGTGTCGACCCCGGGCCTCTACCCTTGTGGTGAGGGAGCTGGATATGCTGGCGGCATCATGAGCGCGGCCACCGACGGCATCCGTTGTGCCGAAGCCCTGATCGCGGACCTCTAACGCACGAATTCCAGCGCGCAAAAGACACAGGCCCCGAGCTCCACAGGGAACTCGGGGCCTGTTCGCTATTTCTTAAACCGTGCACCCTGGCGTTTTCTGCCCGATGCGAACGTGGAACCCTTGCGGGCCTGCGAACGTAAGCGCTCGATCGTCTCGTCCTCAGACGCGCCCTCGAGCATCGCCCGAATCTGAACGACGGCATCGCGCAGGCGCGCCGCCTCCTCAAAGTCCATGGCGGCAGAAGCGTTGCGCATATCCTCTTCCATGGTTTCGACGATCCGCACAAGCTCGTCATGCGGCAGTTCTTCCAACTGCTCCGCAAGTGTCTGCTCGGGCGCCACCGTTTCCGGCACGCCGCCCTCGCCCGACTCATCGGGCGTATAGAATGCGCCATGACCAAGAGAATCGCCCTTCGAGCGCCCCTTGGAACCCACGGTTTTTTCGGCCTCGGCAATAAAACTTGAGATGTCGTTGATGGCCTTGCGCACTGTCTTGGGCACAATGCCATGCTCTTCGTTATATGCCATCTGAATCTCGCGACGGCGCTGCGTCTCCTCGATGGCCTCTTTCATCGAATCGGTCACAACGTCCGCATACATGATGACTTCGCCATCGGCGTTACGGGCCGCGCGGCCAATCGTCTGAATCAGCGAACGGCGGTTGCGCAAGAAGCCTTCCTTATCGGCATCGAGAATTGCCACCAGTGAGACCTCGGGAAGATCCAAGCCCTCGCGAAGCAGGTTGATGCCAACGAGAACATCGATCTTGCCCTCGCGCAGCGTTCGCAGGATCTCGACACGGTCCATTGTCGCCGTATCAGAATGCATGTAATTGACCTTAATGCCCGCATCAAGCAGATGGTCGGTCAGGTCCTCGGCCATGCGCTTGGTCAACGTGGTCACCAGCACGCGCTCCTTGCGGGCAACGCGCTCGCGAATCTCGTCCTCAAGATCGTCAATCTGACCGCGAACCGGACGCACATCGATCTTGGGATCGAGCAGACCGGTCGGACGAATAATCTGCTCCACGTCGTTTTGGCTCACCCGCAGCTCGTAATCGCCCGGCGTGGCCGAAACATAGATAAACTGGGGTATCCTTGCCTCAAACTCATCGAAACGAAGCGGGCGGTTATCGAGCGCCGAGGGCAGGCGAAAACCGTGTTCCACCAGCGTCACCTTACGCGAGCGGTCACCTTCGTGCATGCCGCGAATCTGCGGCACCGTCACATGGCTCTCATCGATGATGCAGAGCATATCCTTGGGAAAGTAATCGATTAGGGTAAACGGCGGCTCACCCGGCTTGCGACCGTCCAGATGACGCGAGTAGTTCTCGATGCCGTTGCAAAAGCCCATCGTCTCGAGCATCTCAAGATCATAATCGGTGCGCTGCTGCAGACGCTGCGCCTCGAGCAACTTGTCGGTCGCCTTGAGCTCCGCCACGCGCTTCTCGCACTCTTCGCTGATCGATTTCAGAGCCGCCTTGACCTTCGGCTTCTCGGTCACGTAGTGCGATGCCGGCCATACGGGGATGGCCTCGTACTCACGAAGCATCTCACCGGTGACCTCATCGATCTCGGCAATCAGCTCGACCTCGTCGCCAAAGAACTCAAACCGCAACGGATGCTCGGCATAAGGCGGATACACGTCGACAACATCGCCGCGCACGCGGAACGTGCCGCGTGCCAGGTCATAGTCATTGCGATCATATTGAATGTCGATAAGTGCATGGATAAAGTCATCGCGCTCGAGCGGCACCTTCTTGTCGACGTTTGGAGCCAGACCCGCATAGTCCTCAGGAGAGCCAATGCCATAGATACACGAGACCGATGCGACAACGATCACATCACGTCGAGAGAGTAGCGATGCGGTCGCCTGATGTCGCAGCATCTCAACCTCTTCGTTAATCGAGGAGTCTTTCTCGATATATGTATCGCTTTGCGGCACATACGCCTCGGGCTGATAGTAGTCGTAGTACGAGACGAAGTAGACCACAGCGTTGTTGGGAAAGAACTCTTTGAGCTCGCTCGCAAGCTGAGCGGCGAGCGTTTTATTCGGAGCCATGACCAGCGTCGGCTTTCCCAGGGCCTCAATAGTCTTTGCCATCGTGAAGGTCTTGCCCGAACCAGTCACGCCCAGCAAAACCTGATAGCGGTCTCCGTCCCTCACGCCCTGCACAAGCGACTCAATGGCCTTAGGCTGGGAACCGGCAGGCTCATAGGGAGACACGACCTTAAACGGCACGTCAGAGCCTTCAACGCCAAAGCGCTTAAGTTCACCACCAACGCGTTCTACTTCAAATTCCGCCATGGATACTCCTAACTCATATATCTGCAGTATACGCAGGCGGCAGGCATAGTCCTATACGAACCGATCGGGATAGAGGGTCTTGTAGCGAACCCAGGCATTATTGACACGAATCAGATACGCCTGCGTCTCGGGAAAGGTGATTGCATTATGAAGCGACGTACTCTGCTGCGCCCATCCGTCGACATTGCCCATGCCGGCGTTATAGGCGGCAATGGCACTGTCAGTCGACCCGTTAAAATACGCTAGAAGATACGAGAGATACGCACAGCCAAACTCGATATTCGTAGCCGGATCGTTAAGGTTGTCGGCCGAATACTCGCCACCGTCGACAAGGCCCTTGGCGATCATATCCTGGGCAGTCTCGGGCATCAGCTGCATCAATCCCTGAGCACCCTGATTCGACTCGGCCTCGGGATCCCAATTCGATTCAGACTTAATGACAGCGCACACCAGATACGGATCCAGATTATGCGAAATACTGGATTGCTTTACATACGCCTCGTAGTCAATCGGATACAGCGGCTTAAAGAAAGCGGCAGGAGCATACGAGTAAACGAATGAGATAAGGCCGAAGGCAAAAACGGCAGCCAGCGGTATAAGGCGATACCACGTAAGGAAACGTGTCTTAGGCATCGGCCTCCTCCTTATCCACTACATCCCCGAACCCATGGCGCGAAAGCCATGCGTCCAGTTGTTCAAAGAGCGAGTTATCGTCTGCCGCATTGTCAATCACAGTTGTAGCGAGATTGCAGAGCACAGACTCTTCGGGCTGGCAAGCAGAACGGGCATCGAAATCAGATGGCTCCATGCCACGTTGAATAGCGCGCTCGCGACGAACTGACAAAGGGGCGCTGATGACCAAAATTTCATCAGCCAAGCCAAATGCATCCTCAAAACCAGTCGGAGCAGAAACCTCGACCACCGCAAAAGGATAACGGGGAGATGAAACAGTACAACAAACCGGATCGAGAATCCTAAGCGAAAGCTGTTCAATCAGAATGGGATGCACGATGTCATTGAGCCGTGCGACCGAATCAGGAGAAGCGAAAGCTCGAGAAGCGAGGATGCCGCGGCGAATGCCGCCTTCCTCATCCAAAATGTCCCAACCGAATTCATCCGCGAGTGTATTGACGATATCAGAGCCCGGCACATACAGCGATTTTGCAAGCTCATCCAGATCGATAAGCATAGCGCCACGAGATTCGAAATAGCGGCAGGCAGTCGACTTACCCGAAGCAATATTGCCCAAGACAAATACGGTAAACATCAAGCCCTCCCTAACGCCAATGCGAGTAATTATCGCTCAAATACACTAGATGGACTCAAAATACAGCCAAACAGTAAGAGCACATACGGGGGAGCTAGGTCCCAAAGTACAACGTGTATACAACGCAAAAAGGGGGAGGCCGCGAGGCCTCCCCCTTCTCAGTTCAAGCGTACGGCTCGGTGCCGTCCACCGGTCAGCGGCGCCCTGGCCTCCCACGGGCTGACCCCGCAGTACTCTCGGCGCGATGGGGCTTAGCTTCCGG
>DBFBEA010000056.1:0-22824 GCA_048248475.1 Collinsella sp.
CGACGACCTGGATCACCGCATTGACGCAATCTGTGATGCCTGGGAGATCAGCCTGAAATACGCCAAGCCTGCGGACCACAAGAATGAGATCGTGGCGCCGCTGTCGCGCGACAACGTGGCGGGCACCAATGACAATAAGTATCGCCTAGACTTTGAGGAGCGCTATCCCGGCGCCAAACCCGTCGAAGTGAACTAGCGCTTTGTCGTTCCCGAGCCGGCAGTTAGGGACGTTCCTAAACTGCCGGCAGAAAAGGAACGTCCCTAACTGCCGGTCAAAAAAACGAGCGAGGATCGTGGGGTCCTCGCTCGTTTTTTAGGCAATGTTTCGACCGCGCCGTTACTTGTCGGAGGCTACTTTCTTGGCAGTCGACTTCTTCGCGGTCGTCTTCTTGGCGGCAGTGGCTTTCTTAGCCGTCGTCTTCTTGGCCGCCGTCGTCTTCTTGGCCGTGCTCGCCTTGGTCGCAGTCTTGCGGCCGCGGGCCGGCTTCTTCTCCTTGGTCGGACAGTCCATGTTGACGCAGATACGCCACGGGCCGCGCGCCGTGTTGACCACCACGATGGGGGCGCCGCACTCGGGGCAGGTCTCACCCGTCGCCTCGAGCTTACCGCGCGCCGGTAGAGGATAGCTCACGCCGCAATCGTCATAGTTGGTGCAGCGGATAAAACGCTTGCCGCTCTTCTCGCTCTTGTGCGCGATCAGGTCGCCATGGCGTCCGGCCTCGGCACACACCTTGCACTCGCCCACCTTAAGGTCGGGCTCGTAGTTGGTGGGGCATGTGGGGTTCACGCAAATCTCGAAGGCCTTCTGGCGGAACGGCTGACACTTAATGCGCGGCGCACCGCACTCGGGACACACGGCGGCCTCGCCCTCGAGCGGGCTCACCTTGACGCCACTCGGCACCGGATAGGTCACGTCGCAGTCGGGCCATCCCATGCAGCCGATAAAGCTGCCGCGGGTCTTGGCGCTCGTCTTCATAACCAGGTCCTTGCCGCACTTGGGACAGGCGCCCACGCGTGCATCGGCCGTGACGGCGTCGCTGATAGCGTCGCCCAGCTCCTGCGTATGCTTGAGCAGCTCGTCGAGCACGCCGGCCAGCAGTGCGCGCGAGTGCGTCACGACATGCTCTTCGGTGTCCTCGCCGCGCTCGACGCGGGTCATGTCGCCGTCGAGCTCACTGGTCATATCGGGGCTCGTGATGCGCGGGGCAAACTGCGACAGTGCATCGATAATGGCGATGCCCAGCTGGCTCGGCTCAACGGGATCGTTTTTGAGATAGCGCACGGCATACAGGCGCTCGATGATGCTCGCGCGCGTGGACTTGGTGCCCAGGCCGCGCTTTTCCATCTCCTGCACGAGCTTGCCCTGGCTGTAGCGCGCGGGCGGCTCGGTCTGCTTTGCCTCGAGCTTAATGTCGAATACGTCGACCGTGTCGCCCTGCTCCAGCGGCGGCATCTGCTCATCGCGCTTAAGTCCATACGGATACGCCTCGCGGAAGCCCGGAGTCACGAGCACATCGCCCGAAGCCACGAACGGCTCGCCGTTGACGTCGAGCTCGAGCTTGGTGTTCTCGATGGTCGCAGGACCCATAAGCGTCGCCAGGAAGCGACGGGCGATGAGGTCGTAGAGCTTGCGCTGGCCGCCGTCGAGCGTGGACGGATCGCCCTCGCCCGTGGGATAGATAGGCGGGTGGTCGGTGGTCTCGACCTTGCCGCGCGTGGGCTTCATGGGGCCGGCGAGGACCTTTTTGCATACGGGCGCCAGCGCCGGGTTGATCTTTGCAAGGTCACTCACCACAGCGCCCAGATCAAGCGTCGCGGGGTATACGGTATTGTCGACACGCGGGTAGCTGATGAGGCCCGCCATGTAGAGGGACTCGGCGATGCGCATGGTACGCGCAGGCGAGATACCCTCGGCTGCGGCGGCAGCCTGCAGCGAGGTGGTCGCAAACGGCGTGGGCGGCTGCTGCTTGCGCGAGCGCTTGGTCACCGCGGCGACGGTTGCCGTCTTGGCACCGTCAACGTGACCGTACGCCGTCTCAGCAGCATCCTTGTCGGTAAAGCGCGCCGTCTTGTGCGCGATCTTAAAGCGATCGTCCTCGGCAGCGCCTTGCGCGGCGCCCATGCCGCGAATCTGCCAATAGTCCTCGGGCACAAACGCCATGCGCTCGCGTTCGCGCTCGACCACCAGGGCAAGCGTCGGCGTCTGCACGCGGCCGGCGGAACGCACGTTGCCAAAGCCGCCAAACTTGGCGAGCGTCAGGTAGCGCGTGAGCACCGCACCCCAAATGAGGTCGATGTGCTGACGGCTCTCGCCGGCGTCGGCCAGGTTCTGGTCGAGCGAGACAAGGTTATCGAAGGCCTGCGTGATCTCGGCCTTGGTAAACGAAGAATACTGGGCGCGGGCGACCGGCAGGTCGGGCGCGACCTCGCGCACCTTGTTGAGGGCGTCCGAACCGATCAGCTCGCCCTCGCGATCAAAGTCCGTGGCGATGATGACGCTGTCGGACTTTTTGGCGAGGTTCTTAAGCGAGCGGATGAGTTCCTTCTCGGCCGGCAGCTTAATGACGGGTGCCCAGGTGAGATACGGCAGACTCTCGAGCTTCCAGCCCTTGATGGAGATGCCGTCGGCAAGAAACGGCTTGCGCTTGGTGTCGTAGGGCGGGCGTGCCAGACCATCGGGCATGTCGGCCGGCAGCATCTCGCCGTCCTCGGTAACCGAATACCAGCCCAGCTTTTTATCGAACAGCACGCTGTCGCAAAAATCGGGCGCAAGGATGTGACCGGCAAGGCCGATGGTCACGCACTCCTCACCCTTCCACTCAAAACGGTAGATGGCGGTGTTGTACACCTTGTCCTTTTTGGGTTTGCCCGTGGACAGACGCTCGGCGATCTGACGCGCGGCGTCGTTTTTCTCGGCGATGATGAGCTTCAAAAGAGGCTCCTATCTCGTGTCTCTGCGGCTACGCCCGCCCGTATGGCGGCCGATTTACGCCCTTGCTTGCTCGATCTGCCCGATGAGCCAATCGCACCAGGCATCCATGCCCTCGCCCTTGCGCGCGCTCACGGCAAACCGCGGCGCCTGCGGATTGAGGTCATCGAGTGTCTTAGTATACCTATCCATATCAAAATCGAAAGCCGGGGCCACGTCGACCTTATTGAGCAGCTGCGCGCCGGCGTGCTGGAAGATGCCCGGGTACTTGATGGGCTTGTCGTCGCCCTCGGGCACCGAGAGAATCATGATGGACAGGTTCTCGCCCAGGTCAAAGTCGACCGGGCAGACCAGGTTGCCCACGTTTTCGATAAAGATGACGTCGATGTCTTGAAGGCCCACCGCCTGGTCGAACGCGTCAACGGCCTCCATGATCATGTTACCCTCGAGGTGGCACAGGCCGCCCGTGTTGATCTGGATGGCGGGCATGCCGGCTTCCTTCATGGTGATGGCGTCGACATCCGAGGCGATATCGCCCTCGATGACGGCACAGCGCAGGCCGGCCTTGTCGCGCAGGCGCTCGTTGGTGCCCAGGATCGTGGTGGTCTTGCCCGAACCGGGGCTCGACAAGACGTTGATCACATAGGTGTTTGTCTCTTTAAATCGCTGACGCAACTGATCTGCCAGGCGCTCGTTGCGCGACAGAATCGGCGACGCGATATCAATCGTTTTCTCGGCCATACTCGGCACTCCTTACTTTGGCCCCTTTATACCCCATCACCAGATGGCTAGCGGGCTAATCGTCGGGGGTTTCAATTTCGATACTTGCGATGTCGAGCTCGCGGCCGTGCAGCAGACGCACGTTGGCGCCGCCACATTGGGGACAGCGGCAATGGAAGCGATCGTGCTCAAAGACCTCCCCGCAGTCCAGACACTCGCTTTGTGGATGGACTTCCTCCACGGCAAGCTCGCAGCCTCGCGTGAGCGGGTCCTCATCGCGAAATGTCTCCCACGCAAAGTCGAGCGCCTCGCGCACAACTTCGGTCATATCCCCGATACGCAGCGTTACCAAAACGGCGCGCGAGGCCCCCGCCCCACGCGCCGCGCGAATCACTGTATCGAGTATGCCGTTGACAATGCCAACCTCGTGCATACCGATTTACTCCTCGTCGTCCTCATCGTCCGAGAACAGGTCCAGACGGCTCACAAACAAGCCCTCCTTGCCCTCGCGCGCGGTAATGACCACGCGGGCAATGGCGAGCGAAATCTCGTAGAGCGAGAGCAGGGCACCATACATGAGGCCCAGCGTAACGGGCGAGCCGTCGGGCGTAATCACAGCCGAGCCCACAAGCAGGCCCACGTACACGTAGCGCCAGGCGCCGCGGAAGGCCGCGTAGGACACGATGTGGAAGACGGACAGGTAGAAGATGATGAGCGGCAGCTCAAACGCCACGCCAAAGCCGATCATAAAGAGCAGCTCCATGTTGACGTAGTTCTCCAGGTCGGGCAACGCCGTAGCGACGGCCGAGGTCTCGCCGATGAGCCACTCAAAGCCCGCCGGGATGATGATGAAGTAGCAGAAGATGGCACCCAGGAAGAACAGCACCGTCGAGGCGAGCACCGTGGGCACGACCCACTTGCGCTCGTTGGGGCGAAGTGCCGGCAGGAAAAATGCCAGAATCTGCCAGATGATCATGGGCGTGCACATGACCACGGCCATCTTGATGGCCAGCGAGAAGCGCAGGCCAAAGCCGCCGAGCGTGGTGGTGATGTAGAACTTACCGTCCGGCACAAAGGAGCGGATGGGGTCTTCCAAGATGTCGAGCACCACGGGCGTGGCGAAATACAGCACGATGGCGGCGGCAAACACCGACACGACCACGATGGTCAGGCGGCGACGGAGCTCTCCCAGGTGATCGAAGAGCGGCATGCGCGCAGGTCCGATAGGCATTACTCATCGCCTCCCTTCGAGGCGTCGGCGGCAGCGGCGTCGTCCTCGGCCTCGAGCTCGCGGGCGAGCTGGTCGACGACGGCCTTGCGCTTGCGGGGACGACGGGCGTAGAGGTCAGCCGTCGTGGGCTCTGCCGGCTCGGGCTCGGGCTCCGGCTCTGCAGCAGGCTCGGGCTCGACGACAGGCTCGGCGGCAGCGGCAGGCTCGGCACCCTCGGCCTCCTCAGCAGCACCCTCGCCCTCGGCGGCAGCCTCACTCGCGGCCTTCTCGGCAGCAAGACGGGCGCGACGCTCGGCAAAGGTCTCCTTCTTGGCGGGCGCTGCCGCCTCGGCGGCATCCTCGTCCGCATCGGAATCGTCATCGACGGCAGTCTTCTTGGGCTTGACCGGTGCCGAAGCGGCCTCGCTCACCGGATCGATTATCTCGGACTGAACAACGGCCGTCATCTTTTCCTGCGTCTCGCGGAACTGACGGATGGCACGGCCAATCGTGCGGCCCATCTGTGGGAGCTTATCCGGGCCAAACAGCAAAAAGCCGAAGACCACGATGATCGCGAGCTCACCCTCTCCAATACCAAACACACATACCTCCAAGGCTCGATGTGAGTCGAGCCCGCACCGCGCCATTCGGCCGGAACTCGTCTATTCATTCGGTCAAGTATAGCGCCCGGACGCCAAAACGTCCGAGCGCATCACAAACATATGCCAAACGGCACGCCCTTTTGGGGGCAAAGATTATGCAGCGGTGATCGAAATCTCCTGGTCGACACCCAACAACTGAACCACGCGCATCACCGGGGGCTGCACATTGGTGCAGCTAAAGCGCTTGCCGTGGTCGACCGCGTGGTGCGCGGCGCCCACAAGCACGCCAATGCCCGTCGAATCGATGTAGCTCACCTGGGCAAAATCGAGCTCAACGGCCTCAGTGGGCTGCTCGAGCGCCAGGTCGATGGCATTGCGCAGGCTATCGGCGTTAGAGATATCGATCTCGCCGGTTACCTTAATGGTGTAGAGCTCTGGCGTGGGGTTGGTGGAAATACCCAAATCCATGTATACGCTCCTTTACGTATCGAAAGTGCGGATAGTACGGGAAGCCGCGCGTTAGGCGCGCTCGGAACGCGCAAGCTCGGCAGCGACGAGCTTGACGGCCAGCACCAGCACATCGAGCGCGGCCTCCAGGTCCTCGACCGTGGGATAGCTCGGCGCGATGCGGATGTTGGTGTCGCGCGGGTCCTTGCCATAGGGCCAGGTAGCACCGGCCGGCGTGAGCTTGACGCCCAGGTCGGCGCAAAGCGCGGCGACCTTCTGGGCCGATCCCTCGGGACCATCGAAGCTTACAAAGTAGCCGCCGCGGGGATGCGTCCAGGTGGCGCAGCCCGTGCCGCCCAGGCCCTCGGTGAGCTTGCGCTCAACGGCCTCAAAGCGCGGACGCAAAAACTCGGCATGCTTTTTCATGTGCTCCTTGACCGCCTCGATGGTGGGAAGGAAACGCACGTGACGCAGTTGGTTGAGCTTATCGGCGCTGATGAGGCCGGCCTTCAGGCGCTTGGAGAACTCCGCGATAACCGCGGGGCTCGCACCGATAAAGCCGATACCGGCACCCGGGAAAGTGATCTTGGACGTCGAGGCGAATGCCACCACGCGGTCCTCGGTGCCCGCCGTGCGGGCAAGATCGAAGATGTTGGCGAGCTCGTCGGTCTCGTCGTACAGGTCGTGCACGCAGTAGGCGTTGTCCCAGAAGATGCGGAAATCGGGTGCGGCCGTGGGCATCTCAATCAGGCGGCGCACAGTGTCCTCGCTAAAGGTGATGCCCGTGGGGTTGGAATACTTGGGTACGCACCAGATGCCCTTGATGGAATCGTCGGCGGCGACGAGGCGCTCGACCTCGTCCATGTCGGGGCCGTTGTCGGTCATCGCGACGGGGACGTTCTCGATACCCAGATCGGCGGTGATGCCAAAGTGGCGGTCGTAGCCGGGAACCGGGCACAGGAACTTGACCTTCTTGCCGTCGTGCGCGGCCTCGTAAGCCTCCCAAGGGTCGCTACCACATGAGCCGCAACGCCAGAACATACCGGCGATATCGTGCTCGATCAGCAAGCTCGACGAGCCCAGCACGAGCGTCTGCTCGGCGGGGCAACCCAGGAACTCCCCCGCTAGCTTGCGTGCCGAGGGAATGCCCTCAAAGCAGCCGTAGTTGGAGCAGTCGACGTTGCCGTCGTGCAAATCGGCGTCGGCGTTGAGGATATCGAGCATGGGGCGCGAGATGTCCACCTGGGCGGGCGATGGCTTGCCGCGGGCCATATCGAGCGCCAGGCCCTTGGCCTTGACCTCGGCGACCTCGGCCTTGAGCGCCTCGATGGCGGCATCGAGTTCGGTGGTTTCCATCTTCTGGTAGATCGTCTGCATGGGTGCGACCTTTCACGAAGCGGTACGTTGCAATTCTTCTAAGTATAGACCGCCACCGTCGCAAGGGTATGAAGCCGTGATAGATTAAGTCCATCGCAATAAATTACGAAACGCCGCGCATGCCGGCGTGGAGCGCTCAAGGAGGCACTATGGAGTACGGATCGTTCCAGGCCGAGGAATTCGGCGACCTGCAGCGCCTGGTCGACGGGCTGTTTTACGACCGCCACGCCATCGACCGCCTGGATCTGATCGTACAGGCCGAAATCTTGGACCTGGCGCCCGATCTCATGGAAATCGTCAACCTGCTACCGCCCGGCTATTACGACCGCCAGTCACTTTGCGACCAGCTCAACTCCGCCTTGGCCGCCCACGGCTGGGGCGCCGTCTACGGCACCGTGGAATAAACCTAGTCATTGGGGCCTGTGGCCAAAAAATAGCAAATATGAGTACTGTTACTTTTTTAGTGACAGCGATTTTGAATTAAAAAGGCCTGTCTTGGCCTTTTGTGTCCGGTTTTGGAAGGATGCGTCGTCATTTTTCGTCCAGCCACGCAATCGTTAATGCACAGACAGAATAGATTTGTACATTATTTTTCGCGCCTAAAATGAAACGCCGTTTGTGACAGTACTCACAAACGGCGTTTTTTGGCCACTGGGGTGTCCGGCAGGTGGCAAGTACCACTCAAAACCGCATTTCACACGCGCTCGAGCAGGCTCTGGCGTCTGTTTCTACGCGCCTACTCGTCCTTGGGCGCGGGGTGCTTGCAGATCACACTCATGTAGATCATGCCAAGTACGGCCGCGGTGACAGAGCCGGCGAGAATAGCGGCCTTGGCGGCCAGAACCTCAAACTCAGCCGTCGGGAAGGCAAGGCCGCTGATGAGAATCGACATGGTAAAGCCGATGCCGCCCAGAATACCCACACCGGCAATCATGTGCCAGTTGACATTGCGCGGCAGCTCGCAGGCCTTGAGCTTGACCAAGGCGAACGTCATGCCAAAGATACCGATCGGCTTGCCCAGCAGCATGCCAAAGTACACGCCGAGCGTCACCGGGTCGGTGAGTAGCGTGCTCATGTCCACGCCCACTAGGCGAACCTGTGCGTTCACGAACGCAAAGATCGGCAGAATCACAAAGTTAACCGGCGTGGAGATCAGACGCTCCATGCGGATGAGCGGCGGGGTCACGCGGTGCATGACGCGCTCGACCTTGGTGGTCGAGACGGTAAAGTCATGCTGGCCCAGGATGTGTGCCTCGTCGTCGTAGCGGTCATCGAGCAGCGGCAGGCACTCGCCCAACCAATCGGTGAGGCTATCGAGCTTGACGCCGCACTTGGCCGGGATGGTGAAGGCCAGGATGACGCCGGCAAGCGTAGCGTGCACGCCGCTCTTGAACATGCAGAACCACAGCAGCAGGCCCAGCACCGAGTACGGGGCAAGGCGGTAATGCTGCGTCTTGTTGAGCCACACGAGCGCGCAGGTCACAAGCGCGGCGGCGCCCAACCAAAACGGATTGGGGCTCTGACCGTAGAAGATGGCGATGGCGGCGATGGAGATGAGGTCGTCGGCGATGGCGAGCGTCGAGAAGAACACACGCACGCCGTTGGGCACGCGATTGCCCAAAAGCGACAGCACGCCCAGCGCAAAGGCAATATCGGTTGCCATGGGAATGGCCCAGCCGTTGTGCGCGCCGGCATGGTTAAAGATCAGGTAGATGCAGGCGGGAACGACGACGCCGCCCACGGCCGCCAGCATGGGAAGCATGGCCTGGCGCGGGTTTTTGAGCTCGCCGACCGTCATCTCATACTTGAGCTCAATGCCCACCAACAAAAAGAAGATCGCCATGAGGAAGTCGTTGACGAAAAGCTCAACGGTGAGACCGGCCGTAAGGTTGCCCAGACCCACATACAGCGGGGTCTCCAAAAAGTGATGGATGGCCTCGTAGACATCGGTGTTGGCGCAAATGACGGCGGCGATGGCGGCGAAGACCATGACGGCGGCGGAAATCGTGCCGTTCTCGGTGATGCGCTCCCAAATGTCGTGGCGCTCAAAACGCTTGCGCTCACGAACGTTAAACAGCTGCTCGGGTGCTGCCATGGGCGGCTCCTTTCACGGGAAAGCTCCCGTCTTAAAAAAGCACGGCCCGCCCAAGTGGCGGTGCCGCGCTCTAACGTATTACGCTTGCATCTAGCCTACCCTGCACGACAGGCACGCAGGCGTGGCCGAAAAGCGGAACCACAGGTTGAACATTATTTGCTCAACGGCACGGGCGCGCCTATCCAAGAGACGACGCGGCGCCGTGCACAAAAAACGACCGGAGCGCGGGGCTTCCGCGATCCGGTCGTGGCGTTTGGTCAACTAAACCTAGCAGGCGGCCATGATGGGGGCAGCGACCTGCTTCTTACGGGAGAGGACGCCCGGCATCCAGACGCCGTCGTGCTCGTCGGCAATGCCCAGGCCCTTCTGAGCAGCCTCGGTCTCGCCCTCGAGCAGGACCTGCGAGCCCTCCTCCATGATGTCAGTGATGCACAGGACGATGCCGTCGGCACCCTTCTCGGCGGCGTAGGCGCGCATGGCCTCGCGAATCTCGTCGATCATGCCGAGTGCGCGAGTCTTGTCGACAGTCTCGTACTGGCCGATGAGCAGCTTCTTGCCGGCAGGCTCGAACATCTTGATGTCGTTGCCGACCATCTCGGCTGCGGTGAAGGAGCCGGACGGACGGGTGAGGAAGACTTCCATGCCAAACTTGACCGGGTCGACGCCCACCTGCTCGCCGAGCTTGGCGGCGACGGCGCGGTCGACATCGGTGGTGGTGGGGCTCTTGAGCATGAGCGTGTCGGTCATCATGGCCGAGAGCAGCAGCTTGGCCTGGACGTCGGAAAGCTCAACGCCGAGCACGCCGGCGAGCTTGGTGACGATGGTGCAGCTGGAGCCCCAGGGCAGGCAGATGTAGTGCAGCGGGCCGGCGGTCTCGAAGTCGCCGATGCGGTGATGATCGACAACGCCAAAGACCGTGGCGTCCTTAAGGCCGGCGACGGACTGGGCAGACTCGTTGTGGTCGGTGAGGACGACGAGCTGACCGGCCTCGACGGACTCGATCACGCGGGGCTCGGCGATGCCGGCGTCGGCGAGCAGCTTGGCGGACTCGGCCGGAAGCTGACCAAGGGCGCAGGCCTCGTAGGTGTTGCCGGCATACTCAACCTGGTTGAGCAGCTGGGACAGGACGACGGCGCTCATGATGGCGTCGTTATCGGGGTTCTGGTGACCAAAGACAAGAACGTTTGCCATGGATATCCTCCACTTGATATGTGTACTTGGACGTAGCTATGGTAGCACGCTGGCGCCGAACCTTATGAGACGGAAGGGGCACGGCGCGATTTGGGGTGAGCCTGGGGAGGGGCGAAGTCTGTCCCCTTGTACCACCCGCCCTCCTGTACCGACTATTTGCCGGCGGCGCGCAGGGCTACGTAGGCGGCACCGATGATACCGGCGTCGTTTCCGAGCGAAGCGACCTTAATGGGCGTCTCGCGCGAGGCGGAAAGCGCGTACTGCTTAAAGTGCTCGCGAACCTTGTCGAGGTAGACATCGGCCGAGGCGGAGGCGCCGCCGCCGATGAGGAACATCTCGGGATCAACCACGTTGGCAATAAGCGCCAGTGCGCGGCCGAGATAGTCGGCCATGGTATCGGCCGCGGCAAGCGCGAGCTTGTCACCCTCGCGGCAGGCCTGGAACACGTCCTTGGAATCTGAGGGGCCGGTGAGCTCGATGGGCTCGACACCCGCCTTCTTGCACTCGGCAAGGTAGTTGCTCACCACACCGGTGGCGCTAGAATACTGCTCCAGGTGGCCATGGCCGCCGCAGCCGCAGGTACGCTCCTCAGCCGGATTCAGGCACATGTGGCCAATCTCGCCGCCGGCGCCCACAACGCCCGATACCACGTCGCCGTTAACGATAACACCGCCGCCCACGCCGGTACCAATGGTGACCATCACCACGTTCTGTACGCCCTTGGCAGAGCCGAGCCAGGCCTCGCCCATGGCAGCGGCGTTGGCATCGTTCTCGTACTTAACGACCGCGTCGGGGCAGTGCTCCTGAATGGCGACTCTCAGCTCGGGCAGGTTAATGGCAATGTTGGCCTTGACCTTGGCATCGCCCGATGCCGGGATGGGGCACGGAACGGCCAGGCCAATACCCGCCACAAAGGCGCGCGGAATCTGGGCCTTGGCGACCACCTGGTCGATAGCCTCGGTCACCGCGGCAAAGCCCGCAGCGTCAACGATGGGAGGCGTGGGCACGCTGGCCTTGGCAAGCAGGTTTCCGTCCTCATCGAACAGACCCTCCTTGACCGAGGTGCCGCCGACGTCGATGCCGATGTAATACTGCTTAGGTTCCATGGGAGCCCGCCTTTCTCGTTTAAACATTGCCTGTATGGTACCGCTCCCAAGGCAAAAACCTACCAAAAAGGGACAGGTTTGTTTTGGCAGGTTTTATCTGGGGTAACGCAATTGGCTGCCCAACAGGCCGCGCAAGACCATCCCCAAAAATAAAGGCGCCGGGAGGCGGAGGCTCCCGGCGCCCGTCAAAGGGACTATGTTGTCTGTTGGACCGCACGGTCCGTCGCGGCGATAACGCCGACTAGGCCTGAAGTGCCTGCAGCTGCTTGTGAACCTCGATGAGCTCCGTCGCCATGACGCGCATGGTCTCGGTGCCGGCCATCTGGTCCTCGGCATGCAGCAAAATCAACGGGGCCTCGCCGTTACTCTCGCCGTTGGCCTCCTTCTTCAGAAGCCCCATGTGAACATCGTGGCCACCGTTATAGGCCTCGTCGCCCTGCTTGATAAGCTCCTCGGCGGCGTCAAAATCGCCCTCCTTGGCCTTTTGCACGGCATTGATGTACATGCTCTTGGCGGTACCGACGTAGCTGATGATCTCAAAGCAGGTCATCTGCAGTTCGTTCATATCCTCCATGCAGAGCACCTAGCCCATCACGCTGACGCAGTGGTCGATGATGCCGGCAGCGTTCATGCGGCCGTAGTCGACCATGTTGATAACCTCGACCGGGAAGCGGCCGGCGGCCTCCTTCTCAAAATCGCCCTTGGTGTAGCCGATCTGCGGACCAAGCAGCAACATGTCGCACTCGTCCAGGTGATCGTGGGCCTCGTTCATGGGACGAGCCTCGACCTCAATATCCAGACCACGGTTTGCAACCTCGGCCTGCATCTTCTGGACCAGCAGGCTCGTGGACATACCGGCATTGCAGCAGAGCATGATCTTCTTCATGGTTTCCTCCTTATAACTGCGCGGCGCGCAGACGACAACTGGTTTTATTCCTTGCGGCTATTGTGCCCACCCCCCTGCATCTTTACACAAGGGAGAGAGCTGCGGGCACCGGCACCGCGTACCGGCGCCCGCAAAGGTGAAAGGGACGAACGTTAGGCGTTCTACTCGGCGAAAGCCTCCTGCTTGGCGATTGCCTTCTCGGAAATCTTCATAAAGGGCAGGTAGACGGCCATGCCAATGACAATCTCGATAGCCTGCCACACGCCGGCGCGCCAGTCAAAGCCCGTAGCGAGCAGGGCATTGATGACGGGAGGCATGGTCCAGGGCACCTGGGCGATGCAGGGGCTGATGATGCCTGCGCAGGTAAGGCCATAGGTGATGCCGATGAACAGATCGGGAAGAAGAACGAACGGGATCATGAGCGGCAGGTTGTACACGATGGGGTAACCGTAGATAACCGGCTCGTTGATGTTGAACAGACCAGGCAGGATAGCCATCTTGGAAACGGTCTCGGAAGCCTTGTTCTTGGAGAACAGGAGCGTGTCGAGCAGGAGCATGAGGGTGCAGCCCGAGCCGCCGATGAGGGCGAAGCTGTTAACGATCTGCATGTTCATGTAGTGATCGGGCTGGATGGTGCCACCGGCGGCAAAGGTAGCCATGTTGTCGACGATGAGCATGGTCAGGATCGGCTCGACGGTAGCGCCAGAGATGGTGGACTGGTGAATACCGACGCAGAACAGCAGGTTAGCAAGGGTGTAGATGAGGATAACAGCCCACGGACCGGCGTTCATGATGCTCTTGAGCGGGTTGGAGATGCACGTGGAGATGATGGTGCACAGATCGGTGCCAGCGCACACGGCGAGCAGGGCTGCGGCAAGAGCGAAGACCGCGAGGTTAAGCAGCATCGGAATCATGACGTTGAAGGAGTTGGAGACCGCGGGAGGCACGCCCTCGCCCAGCTTAACCTTGAGCTTCTCGACGCCAGAAATCTTGATGAAGAGCGAGACGGAAAGCAGGGCGATGATAATAGCCGAGAACAGACCGTTGGTGCCGGTGTTGGCAGTCGAAAGGGCGCCCGTGACCTCGGCGGAGGTGATCTTGTCGGTGAGCAGTGGGCTCGTGGCGGCAAGCGAGGCGGTGATCTGCTGCGGCATCATGATGACGAAGGCAGAGATGGCGACGACCACGCAAGCGAGCGGGTTATCGAAACGCTTGTTCTTGGCGAGGCTGTAGCCAATCAATCCGGCCAAGATAATGGCAGAGACGTTGAGGGTGCCCAGCGTAATTGCCGAGCCCCACGTCTGAAGGTTGGCAAGGCCCGCCGCATCGAGCGGGAACAGAGGGAACACGACGTTGTTAATAAGAACCGCGATACCCGCAAGGATATAGAGCGGCGTGATGGTCGCGAAGGCGTCACGCAGGGAACGCAGGTGAACCTGGTTTCCCACCTTCGCAGAGACCTCGGCAAACTTGTCGAGGAAGCTCTTTCCGTTGTCACTGGCCATGATTGCTCCTAACTTTCAAATCCGGCCTTTTCCTATGCGCACGGTGGTCTGTCGCCCTCTGCCACCAGATGTGCCATGTGTTGCGCGCGGCGGCGCGCGGTCTGGGCGTTCGCCCGGTCGCTAATCAACCACGTGGGTCGTGGCGACCTGTTTGAGCCAGGCCGCCGACTTCTTAAGGCGGCGCTTGTAGCCGTCCATGAGATCGACCTCGACAAAGCCGTAACGATTCTTAAAGGCATTGGCCCAAGACCAGTTATCGATGACGGCCCAGTAGTGATAGCCCCGGCACTTGGCGCCCTCGTCGATGGCCTTGGCCACCCACTCCAGGTGCTGACGTACAAAGTCGACGCGGTAGTCATCCTGGATGGTTCCTTCGGCGTCACGGTTCTTGTATTCGTCCATGATGCCGATGCCGTTCTCGGAAACGAACCACTCAAGATCGGGGTAGTTCTTAGCGCAGTCCATGCCAAAGTCGTAGAGGCCCTGCGGGTAGATCTCCCAGCCGCGGCTCTCGTTCATAACGGCGTCGGGCCATACGTACTCGTCGGCAAAGTGCGGCAGGCCGTACTGGTCGACCTTGCTCGCCGGCGCCTGAACACGCGTGGGGTGGTAGTAGTTGCAGCCGAGCCAGTCGACAACACCCTGCTTGAGGATCTCTTGGTCGCCGGCGCGGAACGGGAGCTTAACGCCGCCCTCGGCCAGGCTGTCGAGCACGTCGGCAGGAAGCTCGCCCTTGGTGATGAGGTCGAGCCACCAGCGGTTGTTGATGCCGCTGGTCATGCGCACGGCCTCGAGGTCCGCCTCGCTGGGGTTCTCCTTGGTGTAGACCGGGGTAAAGCAGTTGATCATGCCGATCTTGGCATCGGCGCGAATAGCGCCCTCGTCATAGGCGCGACGATAGTTGGCCACGGCCAGCGCGTGCGCCAGCGAGATGTGATACTGCACGGTGCGGGCGCGGTTGAAGTCGTGGAGCTGCGGGAACCACACGCCCTCCTGATAGCGCTGCTCGGGCTCGACGATGGGCTCGTTAAAGGTGAACCAGTACTTAATCTCCTGGCCAAACTCGTGGAAGGCGACGTCGGCGTAATGTGCGTAAGCCTCGACAACCTCACGGCTCTCCCAGCCGCCACGGTTAAAGAGGTAGGTGGGCATGTCAAAGTGGTACAAGTTGACAAACGGCTCCAAGCCGGCTTCGCGAGAGGCGCGGAACAACTCGTGATACCACGCGGCACCTTCCTCGTTGAGGTTGCCGTCGGCATCGAGCAGACGGCTCCACTGGATGGAAGTGCGATAGGTATCCAGACCCAAGTCCTTCAAAATGCGAAGGTCTTCCTGGTACTTGGCCATAAAGTCATTGCCGGCGTAAGAGCCAACGCGGTTGTAGAACGAACCCAGATCCTGGATGGACCAGGTGTCCCACAGGTTCTCGAGCTTGCCGCCCTGGTTCCACTGACCCTCAGTCTGCGGGCCGGACATAGCAGCGCCAAAGAAGAAGTCGTTGGGCAGCTGATACTGTGCCATCAAAGTCCTCGCTTTCGTGTTCTAGAGCTTCCGGTTGGAGACGGGTTTGCTTTGGCAGGTTATCCGGCGCGGGCGCGCACCGGCCATACCGATATCCAACCCGCCAAAACAAAACCGTCCCCAAACGGTCGATCCTGTTGTGCGGAAGGATTCCGTTCGTTGCTTAAACTATAGCGCTCTAATTTTAAAAGTAAAGCGTCTTTTTCTTTTTTCTTTCTCGAACTTCTTAGATAAAAGTAATATGGATGCCCTGTTGATGGTTATACTTACTTTTTATATTCATATATGTCGGAAAGGAGGTTCCATGATTCCCAAATACGAGGCGATAGCTGCAGATATTCGTCGGAGTATTGAGGATGGCGCTCTTAAACCGGGCGACAAGCTTCCCACCGTCGTTGAGTTCTGTGAGCTCTATAGCGTTTCCAAAATCACCGTCAAACGAGCTATCGAGCAAATCACCGAGGAAGGTCTTATTACCAGCCGGCGCGGATCGGGTACCTACGTTAAGGACACGGCGGGACTTCCCGGCCAGGCGTTTTTCCAGGGCAAAAACGACCGTGCCCAGGGTTTTTCGTATGAGCACCGCGGGGAGAAGGTGACCTCGGTGGTCTACGATTTCTCGATTGTTAATCCACCAGCGGACATCGCAGCCCAGCTGGGAATTGCCGAGGATGACTTTGCCTATCACATCGTGCGCGTGCGTCAGGCCGATGAGAAGCCCATCGTTATCGAGTACACCTACATGCCGCTCGAGCTGATTCCGGGCCTTAAAAAGAAGGACCTGTACGGATCGGTCTACCATTTCATCCGCGAGCAATGCGGGCTGAAAATTTCGAGCTTCCACCGTACCATTCGCGCCGTGGCAGCAACCAAGGAAGAAGCTGAGCGCCTGGACACCAAACCTGGCTCTCCCCTGCTCGAGCTCAAGCAGATTGGCTTTTTGGACGGCGGCGCCGCCTTTGAGTATTCGGTCTCGCGCAACGTTGGCGACCGCTTTGAGTTGCACAACGTAACATTGGCATAGGTTTTTGTAGTCATACAGGCGCTCGTTTTGAACAGTTTTACGCGGCGCCCACGCAGCACAATGGGGGTATGAACATGTCCGATTTGATTAAACTGACGCCGATCTTCCACGAGAAAATCTGGGGCGGCCGTCAACTCGAAACCGTATTTGGCTACGACATTCCCGAGGGTCCCATCGGCGAGTGCTGGGCCATCTCGGCCCATCCCAACGGCGACTGCCAGATTGCGGAGGGCCCGTATGCCGGCCACACCCTATCGTGGCTGTGGGCCGAGCACCGTGAGCTTTTTGGCAACTGCGAGGGCAAGGAGTTCCCGCTGCTCGTTAAGATTCTGGACGCCAAGGACGACCTTTCAATCCAGATTCACCCCAACGACGAGTACGCCGCCGAGCACGAAAACGGCAGCCTGGGCAAAACCGAGTGCTGGTATGTACTAGACTGCGAGCCCGACGCCACGATCATCGTCGGCCAGCGTGCTAAAGACCGCACCGAGGCCGCACAGATGATCAAGGACGGCCGCTGGGACGACATGCTCAACGTACTACCGATCCACAAGGGCGACTTTTTCCAGATTGATTCCGGTACCGTGCACGCCATCAAGACCGGCACGCTCATTTTGGAGACGCAGCAGTCGAGCGACGTGACATATCGCCTGTACGACTACGACCGCCCCGGCACCGACGGCAAGCTACGCCCGCTGCACATTGAGCAGAGCCTCGACTGCATCGACTTTGATGCTCAGGCTCCGACCGACGGCACGGTGACCGCGCCCGAAGTGGACGGCGTGACCGAGCTCGAGTCTAACTCCTGCTACACCGTCGATCGCGTGCGCGTCGACGGCAGCAAGACCCTCGACCAGCGCTGGCCCTTCATGTGCCTGTCGGTCATCAACGGCGAAGGCACCGTCTGCGGCGACCCCGTCCACAAGGGAAGCCACCTGCTGGCTCCGAGCACCGTCGGCTCCATTGACCTCGAAGGCAAGATGGAACTGATCATCAGCCACCTGTAGGTCGCAACAACAACCAAAACGCAACAAGGGGCTCCCCCGTTCATCAACGGGGGAGCCCCTTGCCATGTCTAAGTATTCAGCCCACCCGGCTCTCCAGATCAAAAAGCGGACGAGCAAGGCGACGTTCGCAAGCAACGTTACCTAAGGACCTGGGCGGGCGTATGGGGCAACATCGATCGCGAGTTCCGCACGCAAAGGAGGCCACTTAATGTGGCCTCCGTCTTGCGCAGGACTGCCCGAGCAGGCGATGTTGCCCCATACGCCCGCCCAGGTCCGCCGGGATTATGACAGCTTGACGATCGGCGCGAAGCCCTTCATTAGCTTTTTGGTCTGGCCGGTCTTTTCGAATTGAACCTCGATCATGTCTCCGGCGACCGAGATCACGGTACCCGTGCCAAAGGTCTTGTGGCTCACGGTATCGCCCGCGGCAAAGTCCTGCGATGCACTGGCGCGATCGACCTTGCGCTCCACCGTCGGCGACACCTTAGACGACGGCTTTTTGGCTCGCGGCGCGCCCGAGCCAAAGGTCGAGGCAACACGGCCGGCGTCGGGTGAGACCCCACGATGGCGCTCGGTCCCGTAGCTGCTGCCACCAAAGAAATCGTCAAAGCTCGATCCGCCGCGCGAACCGGAACCGCCGGTCGAACGCGTATGCGAGCCAAACACCTTGCCGCCATACATATCCGAGCCCATGCCCGAGCCAAAGGTGCCGTGACGGTCGCCGCGCTTCTCCCAGCCCGTGCCTTCAAAACCGGCAGAACCGATACCGCTAAACTCGATATCCTCAAACGGAATCTCGTTGAGGAAGCGCGAACGCGGGTTGGCAGAGGTCGAGCCGTAGGTGCGACGCGTAGCCGCATAGGTCAAGAACAGGCGCTTACGGGCGCGCGTGATGGCGACGTAGGCCAGGCGACGTTCCTCCTCGAGCTTACCCGGGTCATCGCTGCCGCCAAAGTCGTGCACGTGTGGGAAGATACCCTCCTCCATGCCGGCCACGAACACCGCCGGGAACTCCAGGCCCTTGGCGGAGTGGATGGTCATCATGGTGATGGCATGCGTCTCGCCGGCCAGGGAATCCAAGTCGGAGCGCAGGGCCAGCCACTCCATGAGTGCCGGCAGCGCCTTACAGGTGAGCGGACCGTAGGTGCGCTCAATCTCGTCGGCATGCACGGCACCCGCCGGCATCTCCGTCGGCGCGGCATACGCGTTGCCCGCGATGGCGGCGGCCAGGGCATCCTGCGGTGAGAGCGCCGGGGCGGCTAGTCTATCGAGCGGATTGGAACCTGCAGCATCGCGCGCGCCGACGAGTGCCTCAAACGAGGATGCCGGGGCGGACGGCCCCGGTTCGGGCGCGGGCGCGCTCACCACGACGGGCTCGGGCTCGGCGCCGGCAGGAACGTCGGCAACACCGGCTGCGCGCAGCTCTTCCAAGCTCTCGAGCGTACCCTCGATGTCCTCGTGCGTCTCCTCAAATTCGGCAGCGACGCCCAGGAATTCCTGGATGTTCTCGGCGCGGCTCTCGGACTCCATGGTGCCCTCGGCGCGAAATGCCTGCAGCAAGCCCGTCTTATCGACAATCATCTCGACGACGTCCTTGAGCTCGCCGTCCATGCGGCGGCCCTCGCGCACCAGCGACACAAAGCTCGACAGGCCGTTGCGCACCTTGGCGCTAAACATGCCGGTCTCGGCGCACGCGATCTCGCAAGCCTGGAAGAACGAGCAGTGGTTGTCGCGCGCCAGCTGCTCGATCTTTTGGATCGAGGTGGAACCGATGCCGCGGCGAGGTGTGTTGATGACGCGCTTGACGCTCATCTCGTCGGCCGGGTTCACGATCATCTTGAGGTAGGCCATGACGTCGCGGATCTCGGCACGGTCGAAGAATCGCGTGCCGCCCACGATCTTGTAGGGCACGCCCGCGCGCAGGAACATATCTTCGAGAATACGCGACTGGGCGTTGGTGCGGTAGAACACGGCGATGTCGTCGTAGCTCGTACCCTTGGCGTGCAGCTTCTCGATCTCGCCGGCAATCCAGCGGCCCTCGTCGCGCTCGTCGCTCGCCTGGAAGGCCTGGATCTTCTCGCCATCGCCCTCGGCCGTAAACAGGCGCTTGTCCTTGCGCTGCGAGTTGTGGCGCACCACGGCGTTGGCGGCGCTCAGGATGTGACCCGTGGAGCGATAGTTCTGCTCCAGCTTGACGGTCTTGCAGTTTTTAAAGTCCTTCTCAAAGTCCAGGATGTTGGTGATGTCGGCGCCGCGCCAGCTATAAATGGACTGGTCATCGTCGCCTACGACCATGAGGTTTTGGTACTTGGCGGCCAGCAGGTTGGCGATTTCGTACTGGACGTGGTTGGTGTCCTGATACTCGTCGACGCTAATGTAGCGGAAGCGCTCTTGGTACTTATCGAGCACCTCGGGGCGGGTGCGCAGCAGCTCAAGCGCGCGCACGAGCAGGTCGTCGAAGTCCATCGCATTGGCGGCGCGCAGGCGGCGCTCCAGCTCCAGGTAGACTTGCGCGGCCTTTTTGTCGTTGGGGCTATCGGCGCTCTTGAGCATGTCCTCGGGGCCGATCATGGCGTTTTTGGCCGAGCTGATCTTGCTGCGGATCATGTTGATGGGGAACTGCTTTTGCTCGATGCCGAGCGCCTGCATAATATCGCGCACCATGCGCTTGGAATCGTCGTCATCGTAGATGGTGAACTGACCGGTGTAGCCCAGCAAGTCGGCGTCCTCGCGAAGCATGCGCACGCACATAGCATGGAAGGTGCACACCCACATACCGCGGGTACCGCTGGGGATGAGTGCCGCCAGACGCTCGCGCATCTCGGCCGCGGCCTTGTTGGTAAACGTGATGGCAAGGATCTGCCAGGGCTTAACGCCCAGGTCGCCGAGCATATGTGCGATGCGGAAGGTCAAGACGCGGGTCTTGCCCGAGCCGGCGCCGGCAAGGACCAGCAGCGGGCCCTCGGTGGTCAGGACCGCCTCGCGCTGAGCGGGATTAAGGCTGTCGATGTCGACGAGCGGCTTGGCGGGCTTGGGCGCCGGCGCGGGAGCGTCGTAGATGTCGAGCGGAACGAGCTCGGGCTCCGGCGCAGCAGGGGCGGTGTATGCATCGAGCGGCACGGGTTCCGGCGCGGGCGGCACAGGTACCGCGACATTCTTTTCCCAGGGCAAGGGCTGGGTCATGGGCGACTCCTCATCTGACGGACGGCGCGCCTGCGGGCAGCGCCATAGTTTGAGCCGTACCAGTATACCGAGCCGCGCGGACACCGACGCAAATCACACCACGACTCCGTGCGCCACCGTCAGGCCCGCCCAGCGGATTTGGCGCAATGGGGTCAGGTTAGTCTGCACCACATTGGTGCAAAGAAACCTGGCCCCATTGCACCAATCACGAAACCGCCGATGTCATGGCAGCAGCAGCGAGCGGCGGCCGGGGCGAACAAATTGGCATGAAAAGGGGGCGGCATAGACCTTTTGGTCATGCCACCCCCTTTGAATGACAAGTTGTCGCCCCGGCCGCCGCGCAGCGTCGACTAAGTTAGAGGCCGAGCATCGGCTCCAAGACGAAGAAGTACGCAAGCACCACGATGCCCAGGATGATGCGGTAGACACCGAAGCACTTGAAGTCGTGACGGCGGACGAAGCCCATGAGCCACTTGATGGCGATGAGCGAAACCACAAAGGCCACAACGCAGCCCACGCCCAGGATAGCGACCTCGTTGGCACCGAACGTGCCGCCCTTGATGAAGTACTTGACCAGCTTGAGCGCACTCGCGCCAAACATGACGGGAATGGCCAAGAAGAACGTAAACTTGGACGCCACCGAACGCGTGCAGCCCAAAAGCAGGCCGCCGATGATGGTAGAACCGGAGCGAGACGTACCAGGCACCAGCGAAAGCACCTGGAAGCAGCCGATACCCAGCGCAGTCTTCCAGCTCAGGTCCTCGAGTGTGGCGATGGAGCCAAAGTCCAGATTCTCGTCATCGTCCTCATCCTCAGCGGTAGCCGCGGCAGGCGCCGCAAAGTGCGCACCGGCGGGACGTCCGCCCGACACCACAGCACGCGAACCAAACGAACCGGCAACGGCCATTTCCTCGCGCTTGTTCGCGCGCCAGTTCTCGATCACGATAAACAGCACGCCGTACACAATGAGCGCCAGCGCCACGACGGGAGCATTGTAGAAATGCTCCTCCATCCAGTCGTTGAGCGGCAGGCCGATCGCCGCGGCGGGAATGCAGCCGAGCACAATCTTGCCCCACAGCACCCAAGTGTCGCGACGGCCCTCCTTGCCCTTGCTGGGCGAGAACGGATTGAGCTCATGGAAGAACAGCACACAGACGGCCAGAATGGCGCCGAGCTGAATCACGACCAGGAACATATTCCAGAACGTCTCGCTCACGTTCATCTTGACGAACTCGTCCACCAAGATCATGTGACCGGTCGACGAAACAGGCAGCCATTCGGTGATGCCCTCGACCAGGCCCATGAAGGCAGATTTTAGAAGCTCGATGATATCCAAAGGGACCCCCTCGTTAGACACCCGCCGATATTGTTCTGCGGACGGTGCGGGCGATGTCCCATTATCAACCGTTCGGGCGCGTCTGCGCCCACCCTTACCAAAAAACTCGTCCGTTCACAGAATTGCGAGCGGTCAAACCCAAATCCTTGGGTATAACTGCAACAAGATAAAGTGTTCGGCGGCCAACGCGCCCGCGCCCGCCCGATGCACGAGCCCCGCGCCCGTGCGATAGACCAAGGAGGAAACCATGAACGAGGGCTACACCAAGGTATTTGTTTCACTCGATGGTACTGAGCAGCAGGATTTTGTGCTCGCACGCGCCATCAAGGTCGCCGCGAACAACGGCGCCAAGCTAATCATCGGCCACGTTATCGATTCCACGGCGCTCGAGAGCGCCGGTTCCTATCCGGTCGATCTGGTCAACGGCCTAGAGGAGGCATTTAAGAACTCCATCGCCAAGCAGCTCGAAGAGGCCAAGGCCAATCCCGATATTCCCGAGGTCGAGGTCATGATTCGCGCCGGCCGTATTCGCGAGACGCTCAAGGACGAGATGCTCGACGTGGTTAAGCCCGACCTGGTGCTCTGCGGCGCCCGCGGCCTGTCCTCGATCAAGTATGCGCTGCTGGGTTCGATTTCGACGTTCCTGCTGCGCAACACGGACTGCGACATCTTGGTCGTGAAGTAG
>DBFBEA010000057.1:0-39393 GCA_048248475.1 Collinsella sp.
ACCCACTCGAGCTCGGCCTCCATGCGCTTGGCGAGCTTGGCGTCGCGGTTGCCCTGCGCCTCGATACGGGCGGCCTTGGTCTCCAGATACGTGGAGTAGTTGCCCTTGTAGGGATAAAGGTGACCGCGGTCGACCTCGCAGATCCACTCGGCAACGTTATCCAGGAAGTAGCGATCGTGCGTGACGGCAAGCACCGCGCCCTGGTAGTTGTGCAGGAAGTGCTCGAGCCACAGGATCGACTCGGCGTCCAGGTGGTTCGTGGGCTCGTCGAGCAGCAGCAGGTCGGGAGCTTCGAGCAGCAGCTTGCACAGGGCCACGCGACGGCGCTCGCCGCCGGAAAGCACGTTGACCGGCATGTCGGAATCGGGCAGCTGCAGGGCGTCCATGGCCTGGCCGAGCTTGGAATCGATATCCCAGCCGTCGGCGGCGTCGATCTCGTCCTGGAGCTTTCCCATCTCGGCCATGAGGGCGTCCATGTCGCAATCCGGGTCGCACATCTCCTCGCCGATCTTGTTGAAGCGATCGACCTTGGCGATCATGTCGCCAAATGCCATGCGCACGTTCTCGATGACGGTCTTGTCGTCGTCGAGCGGCGGCTCCTGCTGCAGGATACCCACGGTGTAGCCGGGGGTGAGCTTGGCATCGCCGTTGGAGACCTCCTCGATGCCGGCCATGATCTTGAGCAGGGTCGACTTGCCCATACCGTTGGGGCCCACGACGCCGATCTTGGCACCGGGGTAGAAGCTCAGGGTCACGTCGTCAAGGATCACCTTGTCGCCATGGGCCTTGCGAGCCTGATACATCTGGTAGATAAACTCTGCCATTTGCCTGTTCTATCCTTTCTACCTGCTGTTTCCCTATTCTTGATTCGCCTTAGTGGAAACGAAACGAGGGAACCAGCTCTGAAACGTAACGAAAAAGGGGCATGGTTGCCCACACCCCCTAATACTACCTGGGAAAAGTCCCCCGGAACATACTATGAACTGCGTACGCTAGTTTTCCGCAACCTTAACGAGCGGCTCGCTGCGATTTGCGCCACAACAGATACGAGTAGACGTAGACGGCTCCAACCGAACCAAACGCCAGAGCCGCAATCACCGCGGCGACGACTTCACTCGAAAGCACGCTGCCTGCCACGCCCATCACAATCAGGCCAATACCCAGCACCATAAAGCAGGCGCCGCCAAAACGCTGCGTACGGCGCCAGTTCTCGGGATCGGCAAGCGCCCAGGGTGTCTTGATACCGAGCGTATAGTTCTGCTTCACACGCGGCAAGTAGTTGCCTACGCCGATGAACAGCAAACCGACAGCACCGGAAATCAGCACGTTGACCGAACCGACCGCCGGCACCACGCCCCAGACCGTAAGCTCTCCCAGCCAGCTTATGGCGCACATGAACAAGGTGAAGGCGATTACGAAGCCCTGGTAGAACTTGCCCGAGGTTCGATATGCCTCACCTTTGGGGTCGATGCGCGGCACCACGCAGAACATTGCGAGAAGCGCCAGAGGCAGCACGCCGAGCGCGGAGGCCATCCAGCTAGGACCCCAACCGTCGACGGCGCCGTTCGCGCCCCAGTGCGTGGGAATCTGCGCAGGCAAGCTCGGCATCACCATGAGGTGCGCTACGACATTGGCGACGCACAGAGCGACCAGCGCGATCCACACGCGCGACGATACCCCCGTGGGGTGAATGCCCTTGTTTTCGTTATTCATCCTTATCACCTTCCGTGTTTGTAAAACCCATAAACCAGCCAATCAAATCCTGCATGACGGTGGTGTTTAAGCTGTATACGATGTTTTGGCCATGGCGCTCGTCGGTCACCAACCCGGCGTTTTTGAGCGTCGCCAAGTGATGGCTCAGCGACGGCTTACTGATATCGAAATGCTCGGCAAGCTCCCCCGCCGTGCGATTGCCCTCGCGCAGCAGTTCCAAAATGCGCCGCCGCGTAGGATCGGCCAGCGCCTTAAAACCCTCTCCCGGCATAGGACCTCCTCTCATCATTTCGTTCGACGCGCACACTATACTCGATAATTAGATGTTTGTCTAATTATCTAATACAGCAGCATATATAGAACGTTTGTTCGTATTTAGCTATAATGGAAGTTGAAGCAGATGGGCCAGCTCCCTCTACCCGAGAAGGAGATGGACTATGAGTATTGACGATGTCCTGACGTTGTTATTGCTTGTAATCGCGGCTGTGGAGCTCGGCATCCACATTGGAGGTCGAATGAAATAGCCGCCCCCGCGTAATGCGAAGACGGCCACTTCTCACGCCATAAACGTGTTTCGGAGTTGGCCAACCCGCTGCAACGGGTGCCATCTGCTTCATCTTATGCGAATCACTGCCTCATTTCAACAAGCCCCTAGGGCTCAAATGGAATCGCGATAATACCTATAATGACGATAGCTAAAACACGATTCGCTTCCCCATCGGAGGATATCTATGACCGAAACCACAGCCGCAACTCCCATCGAGACACGCGACACCAAGCTCGAGATTATCATGGGCCGCGAGGCACTCGATAAGCTCGCCGATGCTACGGTGCTAGTGCTCGGCTGCGGAGGCGTGGGCTCCAACTGCTGCGAGGCACTCGCCCGCGGCGGCATCGGTCATTTCGTCATTCTGGATAAGGACATCATCGCGCCCAGCAATATCAATCGCCAGGCCATCGCCTTTCACAGCACCGTCGGCAAGCGCAAGGTTGACGTGATGGAAGCCATGATCCACGACATCAATCCCGCCGCTGCCGTCATCAAGCGAACTGAATACTTGCTGAGCGACAACATCGATGATTTCTTCGCGAGCGTTTTGGAGCAGACGGACGGCAAGCTCGACTACGTCGTCGACGCCATCGACACCATCTCGGCCAAGCTCACCATTGCCAAATATGCTCAGGACCGCGACATTCGTTTGGTTAGCTCCATGGGCGGGGCCAACAAGCTCCATCCCGAGTGCCTCCGCTTTGCCGACATCTTCGATACGGTGCGTGACCCCATGAGCCGCATTATGCGCAAAGAATGCAAGAAGCGCGAAATCAAGAGCCTGCATGTACTGTTTAGCTGTGAGGAATCGGTTAAGACACAGCCCCGCGACCCTTCCAATATCCACGAGCGTACCGAGCTGGGAACCGCCAGCTTTATGCCGCCCATCATGGGTCAGATGATTGCCGGCGAGGTTATCCGCCAGATCAGTGGGCGCGGCACCGAACGTGTACGCTCCGATGGCCAGCGCCTAGATTAACGAGACGCGCCGCAATGATTCCGCAGCTATTTGACGCGCACTGTCACCTTGATTTAATGGCTCACCCGGACGCCGTTGCCGACGAGGCGACGGCGCTGGGCTTGGGTCTATTTGATTGCGGCGTCGATCCGCGCGACTTTTCGGCCGCAAACGAGCGCGCCTGTCGCCAACCAGGCATCATCGCCGGCGTTGGGCTTCACCCCTGGTGGCTCGCCGATGGCCACTGCGGTTTTGTCGAAGTCAATCTGCTTTGCGAAGTTGCTGCCCAAGAACGCTACATCGGCGAAGTCGGACTCGACTTTTCCGCGCGCTTTGCTGGAAGTGAGCCGCTACAAATACAGGCACTTAACCGGCTCTGCGATGCGCTCGTGCAGCATCCTCTTACCGGGCGCGTGATATCAATTCACGCCGTTCGTTCGGCAGGAGCCGTACTGGACGTCCTCGAATCGCATGGACTACTCATCCCAAACCCCGACTCCCCCGTTATCATCTTCCACTGGTTTAGCGGTACTTCGGACGAACTCGTCCGCGCGCGTAATGCGGGCTGTTATTTTTCCGTCAACGAACGCATGCTCGCATCTAAACGAGGACGCGAATACGCACGACAGATTCCACTCGATCGTTTACAGCTCGAGACTGATTCACCAGCCGAACCAAACACAGAAACAAGCGCACAGTCGCTCATCAGATCGCTCACAAGGACCTCGATGCGCATTGCCTCACTCAAAAACTGTGACGCAAAGCGCATCGAGTCGGCAGTTTTAGCAAATGCGCACGCTGTTTTTGACCTTCGCTAACCCCTGTGGGCTAAAATGCCAAGGGACATGCGAATCGCACAACGCAGTCCCTATTGGTAGGCAGTACAATTCGGCAGCATTACACCAATTCGTGCATGAGATCACGGTTGCGTGCATACAATTCGTCGAAGATATGACGGCGCGACGCATATAACTCGTGGGCAGCCATATCGGGCACGATTGTTTGCGCAACGCCAAGGACTCGGGCGAGTTCATCCCATGATGCATAGGCGCCACCTGCGAGAGCTGCCATGATGGCATCACCGAAGCATGCACCCACCGTAACCTTGGCAACCGAGACCTCGCGCCCGCATACGTCGGCGATAGCCTGCATCCAAACTGGATTCTTGGTTCCACCTCCGACAAGCATAATGCGCCCAATTGGCAGTCCATGCTCTCGCTCGATAATGTCGACATGGGATGCAACGGTATACGCGACGCCTTCCAAGGCGGCGCGAACCATATGGGCTCGCGTATGCCTTCCGGTCAGGCCAAAGAAGACGCCACGCGCCTCGGGATCGTTGAGCGGAGTGCGCTCCCCCGCAAAGTACGGCAGACACAGGAGCCCATCGGCACCCGGCGCCACATCGGCGGCATCATGCGCCATAACCGAATAGGCATCGGGACCACCGTGGCCCTCGGCCTCTACGGCGTCGCGATACAGCTCTTGGCGCAGCCACGATGTGAGTGCGCCCGCCGTATTGGTCCCCGCGCAGATCCCGTAAGTTCCGGGAATGATAAACGTCCCCGGCCACAGGCGGGCATCATCGATCATATGATCAGCTAGGTAGATGAAATACGCCGTACTCCCCAACTGAACCATCATATCGCCGGGACGGAATACACCCGTCGAAATGGCCTCGGCACCAGAATCGCCCGTTCCCACTAAGACAGGTGTCCCTGCCGCGAGCCCCGTCGCCTCAGCCGCACGCCGCGTAATCACCCCGGCAATATCGGTAGCCGACATTACCTCCGCCATCTGGTCAGGCCGGCAGAAACGAGCACATTCCCGAGCATCAACCTTCCAGGTGTAGCGGTCGTATAGGGGAAGAAAATCCTCCGCCAAATAACGGTCCACCGTAAAACGCCCCGTCAACTTTGCGCATAGAAACGATGACGCCGTCAGGAACTTCGCGGCACGTTCGTGCACCTCGGGCATATTCTCCTTAAACCACAAGATCTTGGGAGCAATATCTGACGAACAGGGATCGTGCCCGAAAAGCTCGCGTGCGCGATCTGACCCATATTCGGAAAGAAGCTCGTCAATCTGCGGCTTCGAACGTGCATCGACTCCATACAAAATCGCGGGCGCCAGCGCGTTGCACTCGGTATCGACCGGCACACAGTCGCAACCCAATGCGGAAAGGCCCACGCATCCGATCTGTGCCGCGTTAACCCCCGATCGCGCCACCAGCTCGCGCGACAAGCGGCAATAATCGCCCCACCAAACTGCCTCCGCATCATGCTGGTACCATCCGTCACACGGGTTGTCCGTCTCATGTCCACAAGAGGCTTGGCAAACGATGCTGCATCGATCATCGATTAAAACGCCTTTAGAGGCGCTTGTCCCAATATCAATACCCAGATAGAGCGCCATAGGTGCCTACTCCCCCTCGCGCCGTACGAGCGGCAGCCATAAAACGAGTTACCCGCTCAACATCAATCGGGGCATCCAGCTTTCCGTCGCGCTTTAAGCAGGTGCCGACAAACGCGCCATCGTAGTGAGCAAATACGTCAGCCACGGTATTTTCGCGACAACCGGTGCCACATACCACGGGTACTTCGCCAACACGCTCGCGGACTTCATCGGCAAGCTCGCCCGAAGCGCCACGACCGGCAGCCGAACCGCCGATGACCATCGCATCCGGTAGGCAATTAAAGAGAAGTGAATCGGCAATGTCCGCAGTCGTGCGGTCGTTAAGATACACCTCCCCCTCGCTCGTGATGAAGTGAAAAAGCTTGAGGTCGTCCAAGCGCAGCGCCGCCTTGCGACGCATGGTGTGAGCGAAATCTCGGTTAATCAGCCCGAGATCACCGGCCCAGGCACCGCAAAAATTGCAGCGCGTGAACTGCGCATCGACAGCAGCGCACAGCTCGATTGTGGCATCACCGTCGTAAATAGCCTCGGCCCCCCAAGGGGTCGACAGATCATGGGACAGAGCCCCAATTACATAGCCCATCGATGCAAGGGTTGAAGGAGAAACGTGCTGCTCATAGGGCATCGAGAGCTCATTGGTAATCAAAATCCCATCGACACCGCCCTGCTGCAACGCCTCGAGATCGCGCTTGGCGGCTTCCACGACCTGTGACACGCTTCCGCCCGGGTAATACAGTGGGTCGCCCGGCAGAGGACGCAGGTGCAGCATTCCGATAACCGGCTTTTCGGTCTTGAACATCGAGGTTAGAAACGACATAACGTGCTCCTTCATAGAGTTATTGCAGGGACGTTACTCCCCCAGCACCTCGACGTACACTTTTCGCTTCTGCGGGCCGTCAAACTCCGCAAGATAGATGTTCTGGTCACTTCCGCACACGATGTGGCCATCTTGGACGGGAAAGAAGCAACTGTTTCCACAAATCATGCTCTTGATATGCCCACAGGAGTTGTTGCCGGTGGCTCCATAGCTCGGCAGGAAGTGTGCATGCGCATAGGGGGCATCGAGTGGGGCGATGCGATCGAGCGTCTCCATAAGATCCGTCTCCACGCAGGGCAGTCCCTCGTTTACCACGATTCCACAGGTCGTATGCGACAAAATAATCGCTGCCAAGCCATTGGTCACCGAGCTGCGTTCGATGGCGGCGTGCACGTCCTCGGTAATATCGATGAACTGGTCCGGAGCAGTCGATAGATAGCTCAATGTCTCGAGCGTCACCATGTTCACTCATCCCCTTCAAGAAAACGCAGGGCATTACCCCAGTAGAGCCTTTCTCGCGCATCATCGCGCATGGGCACGGTATCGAGCGCCCGCTTGAGTTTGAATGCACGGAAGCGCGGCGTATTGCTGGCGAACATCACTTGGTGCGATAGCGCGCGCTCATACCACAGCGGCCCCATATCGACCGTGAAAAGACGCTGCATCATCTCCTCGGGCGAATCGATGTAAGTGATAGAGGTGTCCGTGTAGCAGTTGGGATACTTGAGCAGCATCGCCACGGTCTCGCGCACCCAGGGCCAGCCAAAGTGGGCCAAACTAAAGCGCACATTTGGATGCGTTGCGATTGTGTGCTCAAATGCAAGCGGGTTACTGCGCGAGAGCTCTGCGCCAGGCTCCCAAGACATACCGGCATGGAAAACCACCGGCTTGTTATAGCGCTCGCACAGCTCGTAAAGCGGCTCGGCCACAGCATCATCGGGGGCAAAACCCTGCTTTGCAGGATGCAGGCAAAGCCCCTTTGCCCCCAACTCGGTAAAGGCGCGCTCCAATTCGTCTGCGGCACCGCTCACCTGCGGGTCTACGCTCGCAAATCCCCACAGACGATCGGGATGCGCGGCAACCAGCATGGCAATCTGGTCATTGGTGCCAAAGTGCCCTCCGCATGCCGTGGTTACATCGAGCGGCATGAGCACGCTCTTCTGCACATCGCAGACGTCCATCTCGACTTGAAGCTCATCCCAATCCATGGGGCCCATATGCCCCATACCAAATTCTCGTGACCAAAAGCCGAATCCATCAGGCTCATCACCCGGCGTACAGATCTCGCCGTAGAGCATAGGATGGACCAACATGTCGATAACCATTTCGTACTCCTTTCCAGGCATTTGACCCTAGTAAGGCTCAAACGAACCAATCACTCGGGACGACAGCTCAGCGCCCGCCTTCATACACGCCGGAATATTAAGGCCATCGATCACGCCCTTGGTAAACCCGGCAATATACGAGTCGCCGGCACCCACGGTGTTAACGACCTTCTCCGCCGGTACGATCCCGCACTCATAGAAGCGCTCACCGTCATAGGCAATGCTTCCCTTCTCGCCAAGCGTGGCAACCGCAACGCGCGGTCCCAATCCCTGCACGTGGCGCACCCAGTCTCGCAGCTCCGGAGTGTCCTCTTCAAACGACATGAATGCGTAGTCAACGTAAGGAAAATGAGCCTCACATGCATATTCGGGATCCTGGCTGAACACCGAGAAGTCCATAACCACCGTCTTGCCCGCATCATGCCATTCGGGCAGGAGGTCCAAACAATTGCCAAACAGGTCGGTATGAATGATGTCATGCTCTAGGATAAACGCCCGGTCATCTTCATTCGGTCGATATGTCTCCATTACGCCATCGATTGCCTCGAGATGCACGCGATCGACGCCGTCTTTCAATGCCATGAGCATCACCGAGGTGTCGCCATCCTCCACCCGCAGATGTGAGATATCGAGCCCCTCAGCGGCCAGCGCCTCTCTCATCTTGTCTCCGTACTCGTCCTTGCCGACAACCGACACGGCGGATACCGAAACGCCCATTCGTGCAAGATGGATACCCCAGTCAATGCCATTACCAGTCGGATAGAACACGCCGATGTTTTGATAGACGTCCGCACAGCAAAAACCAGCCGCGCACGCTTTAATACCCATGGTCTTCTCCAATGTTCAAAAGGGGACCCACCACATGGCGAGCCCCCTTTTCGCGTTTCGCTTATTGTTTTGCATCGGCTGTCCAAGGCCTCATAGCCAGACCGCCGTACGCTTTCTTAAGCTATTCGACGATTGGCGCTCCGTGGCCCCAAGAACCTTCCATACCGCACACGGTCGAGGCAAACCCGGCAGCAAAGTCGAGCGCGCGCTCGATGGCCTCGGCGCCATCCTCACCACGCTTGGCGGAATCGAGATAGCACATCAAAAACGAGGTGAGGAACGAGTCGCCCGCCCCCATGGTGTCCTTCATGTCCGTTACCGGTTTAGCCAGCTGGCGGTAATAGCGCTCGCCGTCGTAAGCAATGCAGCCCTCGGCGCCCGCCGTAGCCGACACAAAACGCGGACCCAGGCCCTTCACCCATGCCAGACGTTCGCGAATCTCGTCCTCACTCGCGGCATCCGCCGCACTAAAGAAAGCGAAATCGACGTAGGGCGCAATCTGCTCGTAGTACTCGTCGGTGGAGTCGTCCGAAAAGTCAAAAGAGACCGTGACGCCCGCAGCCTTCAACTTGGGCAGCTCGCGCTCGGTGAAGCAATAGTTGCCCGAATGAACCACATCGAACTGCTTCATGTACGCAAGGTCAAAGCGATCGAGGACATAGCGCGCATCGCCACGGATACCGCCCTCGTTGGAGCCGAGGAAGACACGGTCACCGTCAACGACGGTCACGCGAGCCGCTCCGTTCTCGCCAATCATCTGCTCGCACTTGTCAAGCTCGATACCCTCATCCTCGAGGCTTGCAATGACATGCTCGGCAGCGGCGTCATTGCCAAAAATGCCCATGTATGCAGAACGTGCGGCACCGCATTTCTTGGCATAAACGGCGAAGTTAACCGCGTTGCCGCCAGGATACATGGTGTGGATATGCTCGTAGCGATCGACGACGTTGTCGCCAAATCCGAGCGCGTTAACGTTAAATGCCATGGCCTTTGCCCCTTCTAGTACTCGACAACACCCATATAGCGACGGAAATCGGGATCGTGATCAAACACCTTGCCGCGTGTAGCACGCAGCTCGCAGTTCATGGCGTAGAACAGCACCGGGTCCAGATAGGCACGGACGCTCGCCGGCACGGCTTCCATACCGTACTCCTTGGCATCGAGCACCATCAGCGTATCGGTATGCGTCTTAAGGAACGCCAGGGCGCGCTCGTCCATAGCACGGCACTCGCTGGAGCCCATCTGCAGGAAGTAAAAAACGCCATCCTGAGTAGCCTCGAAGGGGCCATGGAAGTACTCGGCAGAGTGGATGTAGCTGCAGTGCTGCCACTGCATCTCCATAAGAGAGCAGATAGCGAAACCGTAGGTCTGGCTAAAGTTGGGACCGCTGCCCAGAATATAGAAGAACTCGTGCTCCTGGCAAAGCTTGGCAAAACGATCGCCCAGCTCGGCATTTACCTTCTCACGTGCCGGGGGAAGAATCTTATCCATCTCGGCGATACCGGCATACATATCGGCAAGATCGGCGTAGCCCTCCTGCTGATCGAGCAGCTCGGCCGCAAGCGACAGCGAAATGCCAGCGGGGACCTCGGCCTGCGGCACGCCCTCGCCCCACGGGTAGACCCACGTGGTCCATTTACCGGTGTCGATCTTAGATCCAGCGTTGTCGGTCTGGGCGATCACCGTAGCGCCGGCAGCAAGGGCAATCTCGCAGCCCTCGACGACCTCAGGGGTGTTGCCACTGTGGCTACAAGCGATGACCAGGGACTTCTCGCCCAGACGACGCGGACGCATGATATCGAACTCGCGAGCCGTATAGATATACGAAGTGAAGGTGGTTGCCTCGCGCTGCAGAAGCTCATGGGCCGGGATCAAATCGATCATGGAGCCACCGCAAGCAATCCAGTAGACGCTGTCGAACTTGCCCTTCTCGGCAATTGCCTCTTTGATCAGATCGTGTGCGTTCATATCCAGTTCCTTTCTTATTTGACCCGCAATCAATGACGTTGGTTGCGTAGCCGATAGTTGTTTTAGTCAATCAGATATTTCTCGAATGCGGCCATGTTCTTGGCATCTGCCGCCGCCGGGTCATCGTAGTAACGACCGTCCGTGATTTCCTGGCCCAGCATGCCGTCGAAACCATGGGCGTTGAGCGTGGCGACGAAGGCGTCCATATCGTGCTTGCCATCGCCCCACACCAGATGGCCATACGGGTCACCGTCGATAAAGTGCATCTCGTGAATTGCCCCATCACCAAAGGCGGCAAACCAGTCCTCGAGCGTCTCGCCTGCAACGCCCATCGCGGTTGTATCAACCATGGGCTGTAAGTACGGGCTCGCGACCTCGTCAATCATGCGCTTCGCATCGGAAACCGTCGTCACAAGGTTGCTCTCCTCGGGACGCAGGCTTTCCATCGTAAGCACCAGACCGTGCTCGCCGGCATACTCCGCCAGAATGGACAAGTGCTCGCGGCTGCGCTTCCAGGCTTCCTCGCGGTCCTCGTCCCAGTCGCCCCAGCCCGAGTTGACGGACATACGGTCGCACCCAAGTACCTCGGCAAGCTCAATGCCGTGCTTAAAGTACGCCAGGCTGCGCTGTTCATGCAGCGGTTTGCGTGCGCAGTACTGCCAAGGATAGACAACATTCTCGGGGCACAGAGTACGATACCTAAGCCCACGGTCTGCAGCCTTTTTCGCCAGGACCTCAGCCTCAAAGTAGCCCGTGTGGTCGAGCGTCACATGCGGCTCCGCACACCACAGCTCAATGGACTCAAAGCCCAAACGCTGCTGCACATCAAGGAAGTAATCGAGCGACCACATGATGTAGTGGATATTCATGCCCGCAATCTGTTCGCGGCGCAGCGTCGGTTTGGATTCAGGCATCTTATGCCTCCTTATTTCGATCGAACACGATTTGTCCGTCCGACATCGTCATGTCAACCGCAAGATCACGTGCGTCGCGATAATCGAGGTCGAACACATCCCGATCGAGCACGCAGATATCGGCAAGCTTGCCAACCTCAAGCGTACCCAGCTCGTCTTCGCGCATCAGGTCGTACGCGCCCCCGGCAGTCCAAGCGCACAAGAGCTCGACAAGCGTCAGCGTGTTGACCTCATTCACGGGCAGTCCGTCGTCGAAGTATCCGCCGCACGCACTGTAGATTGACTCGCCCAAGCTCGGAATCAACAGCGGCAAATCCGTGCCACAGCACACTGTGCATCCGGAATCTTCCATGCCGCGGCGATTCCAGCTGTGCAAAAGTCGCGTCTCGCCAATTTGTCGACGCATCATCGACAGGCAATCCTCGCGCCGGTCCAGCGTCAGAATCTGCGGATAGACCTCGCAAATTCCACCCAACTTGCCAAACTTGACAAGATCGGTCGGGTCAGAGTTCTCGAGATCGGTAATCGCATGGCGACGAAGCATCCGTCCATGCTCGTCTCGAGGCAGCGAGGCATAGAGCGCCACGGTGCGACGAACGGCGCCATCGCCCTGGCAATGCAAGGAATATCGGAAGCCGTCAGCATCAATTGCACGCAGCTCGTTCTCAATCAGATCCCACTCTGGCTCCTCGACGACCGTCTTGCCGGCAGCGCCCGCATCGGCCGAGTCCTCATAGGGGTCTATCATCTCGGCAAGCCCCGCCCATACGCCGCGATCGGTCATACGGTTGAAGCCAGAAAAACGAACGAACGGTCCCCGGAAGCGCTCTCGCGCCTCGCGGGCATATGCCAGATTTGCACCGGCGCCCACCGGCTGCGACATCATAGAGACGCGAACCGTCAGCTCACCAGATTCCTCACGGCGAGCCATTTCGTCGGCAAAGCCGTAGTAGTCATCAAACGCCATCTCCTTGATGGCGGTAACGCCGCGCTCGTTAAGCATGCTCATGTAGTCCGAATACCCGGCACGCACCTCGGGCAGCGCGAGGAAATCGCTCATCATGCGCCAGATCTTCTCGGCATAGCACGCCTGGGGTGTAAAGCCGTATCGCGCACTGGCGGCAGCATTGAGAACGCAGGTCTCCGCACCCGATGTAAAGCAGACGACGGGGATATCGCCAAAACAATCGTCAAACACAGCTGCTGTATTTGCGTTCTCGGCATCCGATGCCAACGTTTCGGGTAGGTTGTGGCCAAAAGCCGCCGCGCAATCCGGATGATCTTCTTTCCATGCACGCAAGAGCGACACGGCCTCTTTGGCATCAGCGATGCCGGACAGATCAGACCCCAACGTCCGCAGCGCCCAGCCTGTATAGAAGGTATGTACATCGATCAGGCCAGGCATGACGGTGCGGTCGCCCAGGTCAACTACCTCGTCCGCCTGGGTCAAATACGAAGCTACCTCACACTTGGTGCCAACAGCCTCAATTCGATTGCCACGGACCGCTACGAAACCTTCAAACGGCAGGTCCCCCGTACCGGTAAAGACGCTCTTAGACGTCAGGACCGTCAAACGATCAGACATCACAACCACCTACACCGGAAGCATGCCAGAGATTGCCGTTACGATCAGGCCAAAGACGACCATGAAAATGAAGAACTTCCAAATGGTCTTCCACCATTGGCCAAACGAAATCCTAGCCACGGCAAGACCGGCGACCGTCATGCCCGCCACGGGGCTGATGGTGTTGATGGTCTGGTTGGCAAACTGGAGCGCGGTGACGGCCGCCTCGGGATTGAGGCCCATGAGCTCGGTCAGGGGGCCCATAACGGGCATGGTGAGCGCCGCCAGGCCAGAACTCGAGGGAACCAGCAAAGAGAGCAGGCCAAGGACGATATACATAAACGTGGTGTAGACGGCGGCGGGTGCACCGGCAAGCGCGGTAGCGAGCGCCTGGAGGATGGTGTCGATGATCATGCCGCCCTCGGCGATGACCAGAATACCGCGAGCGATACCGATAACGATGGCAGCGTACGCAAAGTCGGCGAGACCCTTAACGAACTCCTCTGCGATCGTCTGCTGGTCAAGGCCGCCCAGGATACCGGCAAGCAAGCCCATGCCAAGGAACACGGCGGAAATCTCATTCATGTACCAGCCCTGGGTAACAAGACCCCAGACGATAATGCCCATACCGCAAGCAAAATCGATAAGCACGAGCTTCTGACGGATAGTGAACTCTTCCTCGATGGAGGCATCGGTCACGGAAAACTCAATACGCTTGAGCTTATCGTCCTCGTACACAATGGACGACTCGGGGTTTTTCTTGACGCGCATGGCGTAGCGCATGGCCCATGCGATACCGACGGCAGTGAAGATGACCCAAGAAACGGCGCGCAGCCACAGTTGCGGATTGCCCTCGATGCCAATGATGCCTTGGGCGATCAAAACATTAAACGGGTCGATGGTCGAAGCACAATATCCCAGGTTAGGACCAAGGAAGCAGATGATGAATGCCGTCATCGAGTCATAACCGATACCCATCATGATGGGAATGAAGATGGCATAGAACGGCAGGGCTTCCTCAGACATGCCAAACGTAGTGCCGCAAATGGACAGCAATGTCATCGTGATGGGAATGATGAGGATGTCCTTGTTCTTGAGCTTTTTAATCACACGGCTCATGCCGGCATTCAAAGCGTTGGTCTTGGTGATGATCGCGAACGATCCGCCAATCAATAAGACGAACGCAACGACGTCGGCAGCCTCTTGGATACCCTTGGTGGGCGCTTGCAGAACCGCGAAGATATCCTGGCCCAGATTGATGGTCTCGCCGGTCTCGGAATCGGTGTAGTTCTTATCGACCTGTTCATAGGTTCCAGCAACGGCGACTTCACGCTCGCCCGCCGCTGTTGAAATCGTCTTGCGCTGATACTGACCAGAGGGAACGATCCAAGTCAGGACCGCAAAGACAACGATCAGCAAGAACATGATCGTATAGACATGCGGTAATTTGAACTTAAAACGTCTGTTTGTCTTCTTCGCCTTCGTATCTGACATAGATACCTCCAAAGAACTCGAGACTGCATCGCATCTCGCTTCAACGTTTGCATAAGGCAAACGTTCTATGACGTCCCATAGATTACCAGCAGCTTTTTCCTTCATTAAGATAATTTCAAACTGGTTGCCGCAACGCGGTTGAACGGTTGTGTTCGCGCCGTGAACGGTATGGAAACGCCCGGTGAGATGATCCACCGGGCGTTTCCATTCGCAATGTCCTAGATGTCAAAAACGTAGCGAGACCCAACGATCCGCTGACGACCGATGATAAACGGCCGCCGCTGCTCATCGAAAAAGAAGGCTTCCATATAAAACAAGGGTTCGCCAACGGGAACTGCCAACAGCCGAGCGACCTCGGGCGACGCGCACGCGATCTCGAGCGTGCACGGGTCGGTAAACGCGGGCGTGCGGCCCGTTCGGTTGCGCACGAACTCAAAAATGGATTGGTTAGATAGAGGTGCCGTTGATAGATAGGCGTTGTCCTCGTAAACGTATATGTTGTTCTCGAGCATGACGGGGACTCCATCGGCAGTACGTACACGCTCAACGCAAATCAAATCAGTTCCAACGGGAACACCAAAGAACTGCGCTTCGGTAGAATCTGCCGGCAGTATCTTTCTCGAAATGACGCACGCCCCCGGCTCCATTCCGTTAACGCGGCATGCGTCCGAAAAACTCTGGACGTCATCCTTCTGGCGAATCTTGCGCTTAAGCTTGGGGGCATTGACAAACGTGCCTTTCCCCTGCCGCTTCGTTAGATAGCCCTGCTGGACGAGCTCCTCAATAGCGCGTCGCACGGTAACGCGGCCAACTTTATAGTTCTCAGCCAATTCGAATTCGTTGGGTATCCGCGCGCCCGCCTTGTAGGCACCGGAATTGATTTCGTTTTTAATGATATCGATAACCTGTTGGTACAGCGGTATCGCTGCTTTACCGTCAGTTAGTCCTTCAGTCGGTGGCATATACCCTCTCCCAGCCCAATTAAGTCAAAAGCGGGCTTAAGGGCATTCAACAAGCCCTTAAGCCCGCATTAGCATAAAGTATGCTTGCTGCCGCACCAAAATGTCGGGTATTTACTCATCTGACCCGAAAAACGCGCAACTACCGCGCTCCTAAGAAAGCGTGAGCAGCTCCGGCAGCTGGTCGATAATCTTGTCCGCGGCATCCTGGCTAAAGCCAAAGCGCTCCTCGCGCTTGGCAATAACTGTCAGGCCGGCTCGCTTGCCGGCAGTGATGCCAGGCACCGAATCCTCAACGCAGCAGCAGCGATTCGCGGGCAGCCCCAGCAGGTCCAGCGCATGCAAGTAGATGTCGGGCTCGGGCTTGCTCTCCTTAAACTGCTCGCCGCTCACCACATACTCAAAGGCATCCGACAACCCGCACGCATTGAGCACTTCCTCGATGCTATTCATGGGAGACGAGCTGGCAAGCGCCACGCGAACGCCGCGGCGCGGCAGCTCTCGAATCGTCTCCACGGCGCCTGGGTTAATCAAAGCCTGATAGTCGCGCGGACGCTTATGAGCCCATTCGTCCCAACGGGCCAACGCTTCCTCCCCAGTGAAATGCCCCTTACCGGCGCGCTCAAACCAATCGACCAGCATATGCAGGAAGAACTGATGCGAGGTACCGACCTGCCCATTCAACTCCTCTTGAGTCAGATTAAGCCCAAGCTCCTTGGCAAACGCGGCAGTCTCGCCCAGGTAGTAATACTCGGTATCGACAATGACACCGTCCATGTCAAAGATAACGGCGTCGAACGGAAATGCGGACACGGCACCCTCCCCAACAAAAGGGCGCCCGCAAGCGGACGCCCGAGCCATGCTTTATCGGCGATTCTAACCCAATAGCTTATCCAGCGCCACCGCAATGCCGTCTTCATTGTTATTGGCGGTCACCATCTGGGCCACAGCCTTGACCTCATCGACGGCGTTGCCCATGGCAACACCGGTTCCGGCCCACTCAATCATAGACTTGTCATTCTGGCCGTCGCCAAACGAGACGACCTCGCTGGCATCGATGCCGAGCTTGGGCAGGGCACCCTCGAGCGCGCGGGCCTTGTCGATACCGGTCGCCGTGTACTCAAAGTACCAGTCGGCCGTAAACATGCCCGAAAGCGTCTGCTTAAAGGGCGCGTACATTTCCTCGTAATGCGCCTGCAGGTAGGCCGGATCGCCCGCCGTCAGCAGCTTGTCCACGGGATAAGCGTCCACAACCTCATGCAAGCTCTCCACCTCGCGAATCTTAAGATCGCACGCGTCGCGCTCATACTTGACGATGTTTTTCTGCGAGCCGTCAGGCAGCGTGATCATGCAATGGTACGAGTCCTCAACGTGCAGATCGCGACCGAGCGAAATCATAGGGATCACGTCAAAATTACGCAGGTGATCAATCAGGCGATGCAATTCGTCGGCAGGCATAGCCTGATCGAACAGCACTTCGTCGGTCTGGGCATCGACGACGTGAGCGCCGTTAAAGGCCACCAGCAAACCATCATGACTCTGAAGGTCGAGCTCCTGCGCCAAGGCGTGCAGCCCCCATGCGGGACGGCCCGAAGCCAAAATGAGCTTAATGCCCGACTCCTGCGCCGCGAGCAGCTTCTCGCGCGTACACGGGCTAATCACTTTCTGGTCGTTGGTGAGCGTACCGTCGATATCCATTGCGATGGCTTTAATTGCCATATGTGCCTCCTTGCATCGTTTTTATCGCGCACTATCTTATCCGAGCCGGGGCACGTTCGCACAGCGCGCGCATGACGGTTGCAAAACCACCCCATTTGAAACAAAGGCAAAAAAGTACTTGCAAAGACGCATTCCGACATATAAGTTGATAAAAGACCGCCGTTGCGGTTTTAAGTAGATCGAGCATATGAAGTTTGAGTTTTAGCGTGTAAGAGAAGGAAGATCGGCAAAGTACAACCCCAAACGCAATGACAACTTAATGAGGTAACTGCCACATGTGAGGCACCCAGGGCATTGCTGTCTCGATTTTGAGCACGATGCCTTCCGCCTTGCATGGGCCGTTCCATCCCGCCCCTGCAGCAACTGCCTCACGGGCTCATTGAAAACCGCATAGCACCCCAACGTCAGCACATCACCCACGGCAAGCACATCACTCACGACAACCAACACATCAACAAACAGCACGAACATCAACCGATTGGAGAAGCTATGACAAACCACCACGCTGAAGACGGCGATAAGAAAAGCATTCTGGATGCCCGCATTGAGCGAGCATATGCAAACGAATATGACGCCGCCTTTGCCGCCGCGACCATCAAAAACTACGCGTCGCTACCGCTCGCGACGATCTTGGCCGACCACCCTCAACTGCTGAAGCGCTGCACAAAGATCATGGGCGACCCCGACATTCGCAAGCCGACAGACCCCTATGCCCCAAAACGCGACAACGATTCGTACGTTCTTACCGTAGGCTGCCTAGCCCATATGCTTACGGCGCTCGACACGAAACTCAAGCTCGAATGGGAACCCGACGAGCGTCATGAACTCGAAAGCAAGCGGAACACCCTGCGCACCGCACTGTTCCTTCCGTTGGACGGCCTCAAGCGCTGCAACGTCGAGCTCAATACACAGGCGCGGCAAAAGCCCGGGACCACGGGGCAGAAAACTCCAAGACCCCATGCGGCCATCGTCGACCGCAACCGATATAACCGCATGACCGCGCACTTTTCCGCCGAGGGAGCAGCCATAAGGACGCTGATCGACCTACTGTGCCTCCTGAGCATCAACGAGCTATTTGAGGGCTATCTCGCCCTTGTTCCCGCGACGGCACCCAAGTCGGTAGCAAAGATCATCGAGACCTGCAGACGCCAGTTTGAGCGCCATCGCAATGACAGTGAGATGAGCGCCAGCATCGCGCAGTACTACGCGGCTCATTACAAAAATGACGGATGTGCCCCTGTCGAGCATCAGCTGCGGCTCGCCTACACCACGCCCGTCGCAACGCTCCATCGCTTTGGAGCCCTTGGCGCTTGCGAGCCGCACGAACAGGCAGCCTGCCCCACAACCGAGCTCGATCTCAGGCTCGGACGAACCCTGTAGCCCGCCAGCCCCTCCGCGGGCAACAATCCTATTCCACAACACAACCAACAGAAAGGAGTCCTCATGGACACCAATCACTCCCCCATCATCAGCCCCCTCACCATGCGTGAATCCGCCCGAGGTATCACGCTCACCAGCATTTACGATGAGATGCTCGCCCGTCGCGAGCTCTCCGTCATGGGAAACATCGAAACCCCGATGGCCCACGACCTATGCCAGCAGATCCGCCTGCTCGATGCCACCGACCCCAGCCGCCCCATCACCATATTTGTCGCCAGCGCCGGCGGAAGCGTGCGATCGGGTCTTGCGATCTATGACGCCATGCGCCTCGCATCGTGCCCCATCCGCACCGTCTGCCTGGAATTCGCCGCGTCCATGGGCGCTGTGATCTTTATGGGCGGCGACGATCGCCGTATGGCGCCCCATGCAGAGCTCATGATTCACGACCCGCTGATCCCCCAGGGGGCAGGCGGCTCGGCACTTGCGCTGCAGGAAACCAGCCGGCGTCTCATGCAGACCCGCAAGACCCTCACGCAAATCCTCTCGGACCGCAGCGGCCTCACGCCCAAGCGCATCCAGTCCCTCACTGCAAAAGACACCTACCTTTCGGCCGAGCGCGCCGTCGAGCTCGGCTTTGCCCACGAAATCCTCTCGACCACCAAGGAGGTCGCCCATGTCTAACCTCGCCAGCCGCCTCGCCGCATCTGAGTCCGCATCGTCCACCATCCTCGCCAAGGATCGAACGCTTTCCTGCGACACCCGCCAAACGGGACTCAACAACAATGCACTTGTGATCGGCCCCTCGGGAGCCGGCAAGACCCGAAACGTCCTCAAGCCCAACCTGCTGCAAATGAACGCAAGCTACATCGTGCTCGACACCAAAGGCACGCTCTGTCGCGAAGTGGGACCCGTGCTGGCAGCCCACGGTTACCGCGTGCAATGTCTCAACTTCGCCGACCTCAACACCGTCCCGGCCCTTGCGCCCGGCATCGAGCGCTGCGGCTACAACCCCCTGAGGCACATTCGCCGCAAGGTGGACGGCAGGCCCAACCAGCAGGACATCCTCTCGGTAGCAAAGGCCATCTGCCCCATCGAGGACAACAACCAGCCTTTTTGGGATCATGCAGCGGCAAACCTGCTGTCGTGTCTTATCGCCTACGTCACCGAACAGCTACCCGCCGACGAGCAGACGATCAGCTCGGTCATCAAGCTGATCGAGCACCTGCAGGACGGTGCCACGAGTCGATTGTTTGACGACCTGATCACGATCGACCCCCAAAGCTATGCCCTCTCGCTATGGCGGCGCTACGCCATTACGCAAAATGCCGAGCGCATGCACGCGAGCATCGTCGGCATCCTTGCCGAAAAGGTCATGTGTCTGGGATTCGACGGTGCGGCACAGCTCTATCGTGAGTGCCATCAGGTGGACTTCGCTTCCATGGGACACACCCCCTGCGCCCTGTTTGTAACCGTGAGCGATATTGACCGCAATCTCGATCCGCTGACCGGCCTCTTTATTTCGCAGGCGTTTATGGGCCTCATACGTGAGGCCGATAGGCAGCCCGACGGCAGCCTGCCCATGCCCGTGCGCTTTATGCTCGATGACTTCGCAAATCTGCAGATCCCCCAGATCGACAACGTGCTCTCGATTATCCGAAGCCGCAACATCTGGGCAACGCTGCTGCTGCAGTCGACCAACCAGCTCGATGCGCTCTATGGCGAGGCACGCGCACGCTCCATCATGGGCAACTGCGACACGCATCTAGTGCTGGCGTTCCAGGATCCCGAGAGTGCCCGGGTGTTTTCCGACCGCGCCGACGCGCTGCCCAGCACACTCATGGCGACGCCGATTGATTGCTCGTGGCTCTTTGTACGCGGTCGCACTCCCGAACAGGTCGAGCGCTTTAGGCTCGAAGACCATCCGCTCTACGGGGAGCTGCCCGAGGCGCAGCGAGGCCATGCGGAGGCCAAGATCTAAGCGCAGGGTTCTCGCAGCGCGCGGCGCCCCGGCGATGTTCCACAAAGGCCGTGCGCCCCGGGACCACGGCAAAGCAAAGGGGCCCGCATCCGATAGGATACGGGCCCCTGACTATAAGGCACGATGCGTTAACAGCAGCGACTACTTACGGTGAGCGCGGTAGAACTCGATGAGCGCCTGAGTCGAAGCGTCCTGCTCGGCCTTGGCGGCGTCGTCGTGGAAGGCAGGGGTAATCTGCTTGGCAAGCTGCTTGCCCAGCTCGACGCCCCACTGGTCGTAGGAGTCGATGCCCCAGACCGTGCCCTCGACAAACGTGATGTGCTCGTACAGGGCGATGAGCTCGCCGAGTGCGAACGGGGTCAACGTGTCGCCGAAGATCGAGGTCGTCGGGCGGTTGCCCTCAAAGCAACGGGCCGGGACGATCTGCTCGGGCGTGCCCTCGGCACGAACCTCGTCGGCAGTCTTGCCAAAGGCGAGTGCCTTGGTCTGGGCCAGGAAGTTGCCCAGGAACAGCTCATGCACGTCCTGACCGCTGTCGGTCGCAGGGTTTGCGGTATTGGCGAAGGCGATGAAATCGGCCGGAACCACCACGGTGCCCTGGTGCAGCAGCTGGTAGAAGGCGTGCTGACCGTTGGTGCCGGGCTCGCCCCAGAAGATCTCACCGGTGTCGGAGGTCACGGCGCTGCCGTCCCAGCGGACGTGCTTGCCGTTGGACTCCATGGTGAGCTGCTGCAGGTAGGCCGGGAAACGGTGCAGATACTGGCAGTACGGCAGCACGGCGTGGCTCTTGGAGCCGAAGAAGTTGACGTACCAGACATTGAGCAGGCCCATCAGCGCGACGGCGTTGTTCTCGAGCGGCGTGTTGCAGAAGTACTCGTCGATGGCATGGAAGCCCTCGAGGAACTGCTGGAAGCGCTCGGGGCCGAGCACGACGATCAGCGACAGGCCCACGGCGGAGTCGACGGAGTAGCGGCCGCCGACCCAGTTCCAGAAGCCGAAGGCGTTGGCGGGGTCGATACCGAAGGCCTCAACCTTCTCGAGTGCGGTGGAAACGGCGACGAAGTGCTTTGCCACGGCCTCGGCGTTCTGCTCATCGGAGCCATCGATAGCGCCCTGAGCCTTGAGCTGCTCGAGCATCCAGGTCTTGACCTCGCGAGCGTTGGTGAGGGTCTCGAGCGTGGTGAAGGTCTTGGAGACGATGATCACGAGCGTGGTCTCGGGATCCAGGCCCTTGAGCTTCTCGGCCTGGTCGTTGGGGTCGATGTTGGAGATATAGCGGCAGTCGATACCGGCGTCGGCATAGGGACGCAGAGCCTCGTAGGCCATGACCGGGCCCAGATCGGAGCCGCCGATGCCGATGGACACCAGGTGCTCGATCTTCTTGCCGGTAACGCCCTTCCACTCACCGGAGCGCACGCGCTCGGCGAAGGCATACATGCGATCGAGGACCTCGTGCACGTCGGCGACGACGTCCTGGCCGTCGACGATGAGCTGGCCCTTCTCGGTTGCCGGGCGGCGCAGCGCGGTGTGCAGGACGGCGCGGTCCTCGGTGGTGTTAATGTGCTCGCCGGCGAACATGGCGTCGCGGCGCTCCTCGAGCTTCACCTCGCGGGCAAGATCGCACAGCAGCTTGACGGTCTCATCGGTCACCAGGTTCTTTGACAGATCGAAGTGCAGGTCACCGGCGTCAAAGCTCAGCTTGTTCACGCGCTCGGCATCGGCGGCGAACCAGGCCTTGAGGTCGATACCATCGGCCTCAAGCTTCTCCTGATGAGCCTCGAGTGCCTTCCAAGCGGCAGTCGACGTAGCATCGATAGGTGCGGCAACAGTTGCCATAGAGTCCTCCTCAGCATACGGGCGCACGCCTCCATGCGCCCGGACATTCAGATGCCACTATTCTAGCGCAGGTCAAGACTACAATCAGCGAGCGTTGCCAATCGGCCCCCAAACGGCAACCGATCAAAAAGGGACAGGCTTATTTTGGCAGGTCAAACGCTTTACCAACCAAAAATAACCCATCCCTTTATGGCAAATATTAGGCCGCGGCGCAGACGCTACCGAGCAACTCACGCAGAGGAGACCCAATGCCCTCAAGCAATTCGGGAGCGATAATGGCAAAAACGGGAACCTCGCCGGCTCCCGCGACAGCAGGCACCTTGCCCTCCGAGACAATACATCCATAAGGGACAAAACCGTCTTCGCCGGCATCGAGCACGGCCATGCGACGCGCGAGTTCGCGCGCAAAGCCGGCAGTATCGGCATCGCCGATCGCCAGGACAAAGTCCACGCCTTCGTCGGTCGCCAGGGCCACGGCTTCGTCGATCAGCTCGTCTCCCCCATCGCCAACCGAGCCGCAGCGAAAAAGTACGCGCTCGAGCAGAGCTCGATCAAGCGAGCCGAGTGCCGCCGAGACAAGCTCATCGCGCGTGTGCTTGTCGCCTCCCAGCACGACCAGTGCCTTGGTGCCGCCATAGTGGGCAACCAATCGCCCGCACCAGCGAGCCACGTCTCCATCCGCAACAAGGCGTGTCGGCATACCAAACCCATAATTGACCATCTTTCCCACAACCCTTCCGTGCGCATAGGCGGTATCAATCGTTAGGCTCATGCTACGAAGCAAGGTTTTCCGAGCTGTTTCGCACTCTTTAGAGCTGCGTTAAAAACCAATCCAACCGCACGACCATACCTACCAAAACAAACCAGTCCCTTTTTGACAGGTTTTGACGATGTCCGGATGAGCGGGTATTATCGAACAGATATTCGATAAGAACATGTGTTTGATGGGAGGACGCGTGGCGCACGAGCAGCACACCTATATCTGCATCGACCTCAAGACGTTTTATGCCAGCGTCGAGTGCGTCGACCGTGGGCTCGATCCGCTCACCACCAACCTGGTCGTTGCCGACGAATCGCGCGGACGCACGACCATCTGCCTCGCTATCACGCAGGCCATGAAGGACTTAGGTATTCACAACCGCTGCCGTCTATTTGAGATTCCCGATGGCATCGACTACATCACGGCCGTACCGCGCATGCAGCACTACATGGAGGTGTCGGCGAAAATCTACGGTATCTATCTGGAATACGTCAGCCCCCAGGACGTGCACGTCTACTCCATCGATGAGTGCTTTATCGACGTGACGCCCTATCTGGACCTCTATCACACAGATGCGGAAGGGCTCGCCTGCACGCTGCGCGACGAGGTCTTGGCGCGCACCGGCATCACGGCGACGGTCGGCATCGGCCCCAACCTATTCCAGGCCAAGGTGGCGCTCGACATTACCGCCAAGCACGTAGCCAGCCGCATTGGCGTACTCGACGACGAAACCTTTCGCAAAGAAATCTGGCCCCACCGCCCCATCACCGACATCTGGGGCATCGGCCCCGGTGTGGCAGCCCGACTCGAAAAATACGGCGTCTACGACCTGATGGGCGTCGCGGCGCTCGACGAAAACCTGCTCTACGACGAGCTCGGCGTCAATGCCGAGTATCTTATCGACCACGCCTTCGGGCGCGAGTCGACAACCATCGCCGATATCCAAGCCTATCGCCCGCAAGCAACTTCGACCACCACAGGACAGGTGCTCTCGAAGGGTTATGCCTACGAGCAGGCCTACACCGTCTTGCGCGAGATGGTCGACAACGCCGTGTTGGACTTAGTCGATAAGCACGTGGTGTGCGACAGCATCTCGCTCTTTGTAGGCTACGCGAGCGAGCGCGCCGACATACGCCGCCTCGACGCCAGCGGCACAGCGCAATATGTAGACGGATGCGGGCATTTGCGTTCGAGCACGTCGAGCATCGAACCCGCCGCAACCGCCGGCCCCGAGCTCGCACCCCGTGCGCCCAAGCCCGTCCAGCGAGATGGCGAACGGCGCCGCCTGGTGCGCGAGGCGCAGGCAATCGATGGCATCTTTGTGGGAGAGCATGGCGGCAAACCGCGCGGTGGCTATGCCGCACTCTTTGCGCACTCCAACGCTTCGCGAAAGCTGCCCGAGCGCACCAATTCGTTTAAGAAGATCATGGGCTATTTCGATGAGCTTTGGGCGCAGACCGTCAATCCCAAACGACCGGTCAAGCGCATCAACCTGGGATTTGGCAATCTGGTACCCGAAGAATTTGCCACCATCGATCTGTTCAGCGATATCGAGGCGGATGAGCGCGAGCGCGACTTGGCGCGCGCCGTGTTGGCCGTAAAAGGCAAATACGGCAAGAACGCCCTGGTCAAAGGATTGAGTTTTACCGCCGGCGCCACCGCACGCGAACGCAACGACCAAGTTGGAGGACACCGTGCCTAAACCCAAACAACAGCCCGTGCGCCCGCCGACCGCCTTCGAGCGCCTGGCGGACCCCGAGGGCAGACGCCGCGCCGCCGACCCCAAGCTCACTGCCAACGGTGCCGTGCGCGCCAACCGCGCCGCACAGTTTATGCCCTTTGCCGCCCTCACGGGATACTACGAACTCGTGCGCAAGCAGGAAATCACCGTCGAACCAAAATGCGAACTCACGGAAGAAAAAGCCCTCGAGCTTTCAAAAAAGCTCGAGGGCCTCAAACGTGGCGACTTGGTGCGCGTCACCTATTACGATACGTACGGCTATCGTAGCCGCACCGGCATTCTCGACGAAGTGCTTCCCGCGTTCAAGCTGCTCAAACTCAGGGATATCGCCATCGACTTCGACGATATCCAAGACATTGAGCTACGCGGACGAGCCTAGCGACGAGAACGCTTGCGCAAGACGAGAGCAATGCCAAGCACTGCGGCAGCTGCAACCAGCAATCCCAAGACCAGCGTGAGGGTCGAGTCGCCAGCGCGAGGCAGCGAGCCGTCCTTCGGAGTCTTCTTAGCGGTCGTCGTGACGGTGGTCGTGGTGCTGCTCGACTGGTCGTTGCCACCCGCCTGGCTGCCGCCAGGCTGATCGCCGCCACCCGGCTGCGAAGGATCGGTGGGTTCCGTCGGATCCGGAGTACCGGGATCAACCGGATTCTCCGAATTCTCCTTGCGCTGGATCCAGACCTGGCAACCATAGAACGGGTTGGCGGTACCAAGGCACAGACCCTGGTTGGTCACCGCAAAGGTGCGCAGACCATGGTTATACGGATCGTTAAAGCCATTAGTCGTCAGCGTCGTAAAGTTCACGCCGTCCTCGGTCACATACATATCAAAGCCGCGCTCGGCATCGCGCAGGTAACACATGCACGTAAGGACACTCTGCAACTTCTTGAGGTTCTCCTCGCTCAGCAGCTTATCGAGCGCATCCTGAATATCGCTCGGCAGCTCGGTGCCATAGGCATCCTCGTACTGCTGCTTAAGGCTCTCATAGCTATCGAGCATGTCCTGATACTGGTCGGCAAAGGACTTGAAGTACGCGATCTCGCCATCGATCTTCTGGACATAAGCGGCGTCGTCCTCAAAGTCCTGGGACATCGTCGCGGCCTGATCGCAAAGACCGCCCGCGGCATCCTCCAGCGCATCGCTCAGATCGCCAAAGCCCTTAGCAACCTCGGTCTTCTCGTCATCGACATCGACGGCCTTGTTTGAATCATCAACCTCGGCAGCTTCGTTCGAATCATCGACCTCGACGGCCTCGTTTGAATCATCGTCCGCAAGCGTGTTCACGGGAACGATGGGGTCGTCAGGCGATTTCTTGTCGAGCAGGTGATCGAGCAGGTCCCTAAGGCGCTGAACCTGAGAGTCCCACTCCTCGGGCGTCATATCGATAATGTCGCCATTGGAGAACTGGCCGATCGGCTCAAGCAGGCTCGCGGTATCAAAGGTACCGATATACAGCTTGCCGTCGAACTTCTGCATGCGCCAAATGTACTGGTTCTCGTTTCGGCCAAAGCCCGAAGTCAGGCCGGAAATACCGCCCTCGGGGAACATGTCGGTGCGATCGCCAACGACGAGCTCCATGTTCTCGTCCTTGTCCATGCGATAGATGTTAACCGACTGCTCAAGATTGGCATTCACAAACGAGCAGTCAACGCCGCCCATGCTGCTCTTACCGCCCTCTTCGGTGTTGGATTTGTTGAACAGGATGCGCTCGAGGGCAATCTCCTCGTCGTTGTATTCACCGATATAGAGGTAGTCGTTGTAGACGATGAGGTTGGCAGCGCCAGAACGGGTACGGGCAGGATCGATGCCAAAGCAGTACTTTGCACCGTCCGTCTTCTGATCGCCGACAATGGGAGTCCACGAATAACTGCCGTCGGCATTCTTGTCGCCACGGACCATGGCAAACGACTGCATGGAATTATCATCGGGAGCGTTCTCGGGCGTACCGGTGCAGATGGTCGCATAGAGATGGCCATTGTACGAGACCATATCCCAAATGGCGCCGCCGTAGATGCTGTCCTTATAGCGAATCACCGGATAGCCAAACAGCGTGTCCGAGTTGGCAATCTCGGTGAAGCTGTCCTGGCCCTTCGAGGGGTCAGACGACGTCAAGATCGTCGCCACAAACTTACCGGCTGCATCTTTACCCACATTGCTGATGACGAGCTGGCCATCATGGACGCACATGCCGCGGATACCGGTAGAAATGCCCTGCTTGTAGGCAGCACCGTAATCCTGCATGCTCGAAAGGCCCCGATAGACAGCTTTGCACTCATCCGTTTTAGGATCGATCTCGTATACAGCAGGCAGGCCGCCTTTGCCGTCATTGGTCCTGACGCTGCCGCAGAAATAGAGCTTACCCTTATAGCTCACGGCGTTGCGGAACAAAGGAGCGACGCCGTTGAGCGATTCAGAGAGTAGCAGTTTGGTCTCACCGGTCTTGGTATTGATCTTGACCAAGATGCCACCGCTGTCCTTGTCGGCCGTGCCGTCCTCCTTCTGCTGTCCATAGAAGAAGGTACCGTTAAACATGGCCTCCAGCGTCAGGCGCATGGTTTCGACATCAAAGGAATCGCCCAGCGTGCTGTTCATGAGCGTCAGCGTGTTGCCCATCGCCGCATAGCAGGTGCCCACATAAAGCCAGTCACCATAGCTCGCAGCCGCCCAAGTGTAGCTCTGGCCGCGATCGCCTTCGTTGTTGGCCGTATTACCATCGGCGCCCGGAACGGCAACGGCACCGTTACCCTGGTAGTCGACGATGCCATCCGGCCACGACGTTCCTACCGTAGGATGCGAGAGCTTCTCAAAGGAATACCCATTTCCCGCATTGTAGGTAACGGCACCCGATGCGTCTTCGGCGTGCGCCGGCAGCGGCGATACCAAGATAGCGGCAAGCGCTGCCACCAAACCAAGTGTTCCCACTCGTCTCATAAGGTTATAGCCTCCCCTGTCCTAAAGCCCAGTTTTAGCATTCTTCATTTCTGTCCACGGTTAATTGCAATCTGAGCACAGCAATAATCAGTGTATAAATATACACCTGTAATTTTTTGGACGGGTTCATAGATGCTCGATTGGTAGCGAATTCCGCGCAAACCGTCACCAAACTCCACTTTTGCCGCATCTAAAGGTTATTTTTGCGCAAATTTTTGGATGCCGATAGTCACAATGGGCAGGAGGCTGGTACCCACCGGAGAGGGCAACGCCTACATTTTCATAACGTAATAGCCCGCACCCCTCACCGCCGTCTCGAGTGTGTCGCGATCAACCGGCTGTTTAGAGCGCACACGTGCCGTGTGATCCGCATACGTCACCGTTGCCCACACGCCATCCAGCGCATTCAGGGCATTGGCCACGTTCTGAGCGCAGCCGTCACAGCTCATGCCGCCGATAAGCAACTCATCGCTATAGGGATAGTGCGATGCATCGGTATCCACCACAACAACCTTTTTGGCTTTCTTGCCGCTCGTACCATCACTGCAACAACTCTTCCCGTGTGTCGAAGCGGCAATGCGACGCAGTCCAAAAAACATACCGACGGCAATGACGGCCAGCACGATGAGATTCGCAGGGTTGAGCAAGTCACTCATGCGTTCCCCTTTCAAGTAGCCCTATCTAGATACCCCCATGGGGTGTCCCCATCTTAACCCAAAATCATGTCCGTTCGGTCAATTAGTTTCCCTCTTCAAACTTTTTTGTTGACCATGGCTTACTTTCGTGTATAAGTTTTCCTAGGCTAACAGTTTAGATCCGTAAGGGGCGCCGTGACTCGAACCATAGACATCCCAACGTTTCAGGCGGCAGTCGTGCGCAACTGCTCTCCCACGCTCGCGGGCATCAAGCCGGCATCGCTCTTTACCTATCCAGGCACCTACGCCCACGGGGACGGCTCGGTCGCAACCGAAACCATCGCAGAGCGCCGAGCACGCCTGCTCAACGTTATCGCCCAGTGCAATCGCGAGCTTGACCCGTTCGGTATCCACCTGAGTGTTTTGGTCTGGCGGCCCTGCGGAGCGCTCGTGTATATGTACCGAGCCAAAAGCCTCACCACCTATTTCGCAGACCCTCGCGCCCAAACGGCGCTCGCCTCGGAAGGCTACGACACGAGAGACCTTTCGACATGCCTTGTACATTTGGCATCACGCATCACGCTCGCGAGCAATAACGTCGCGGAATGCGCCTGTAGCCAGACTCGATACGCACTACCCCAGCAAGCTAGCTGCAGCAACGACTGCACCTGCGAGTTTCCGCACGAAATAGGCTACTTCCTCGGATATCCTACGACGATGTGCGCGAGTTTATCGTCCAGCGCGGCGAGAACTACAAGGTCTTTGGAGCTTGGAAGGTCTACACGAATGTCGAGCAAGCGCTTGCGATGTTTGACGCCTACCGCGCTTGTACTCAATACCTCACCTTTGTCTATCAGCAGGGCTGCAGCTTGGCGCAACTTGCCCAGGCAACCCGATAGAACATAGAAGCCGCGGCAACCTGCCGCACAACTGAAAGGACTCAACATGAGCAAGATCGCCGTCGTCTACTGGAGCGGCACAGGCAACACCGAGGCCATGGCAAACCTCGTCGCCGAAGGCGCCACGTCCGCGGGCGCCGAGACTGAGGTCATCCCCTGCGCCGACTTCTCTGCCGACAAGGCCGCCGAATATGATGCCTTCGCCTTCGGCTGCCCAGCCATGGGCTCCGAGGAACTCGAGTACGATGAGTTCCAGCCGATGTGGGACGAGGTCAAGGAGGCTCTCGGCGACAAGAAGGTCGTCCTCTTTGGCTCCTATTCGTGGGCCGAGGGCGAGTGGATGGACAACTGGAAGGCCGACGCCGACGAGGCCGGCGTCAACGTCGTGGACTCCACCATCTGCTACGACGCGCCCGACGACGAGGGCGAGACCGCTTGCAAGGCCCTCGGAGCCGAGCTCGCGTAACGAACCCAGAGCCCCCAAAAGAGCCTGCATCAAAGCACATCCCCATCCCTACAAAAGAGCGGGGGCTGGATTCAAGTCCAGCCCCCGCTCTTTTGTAACGGCAGTCACATCAACCGGCTACGAGATATTGCCCAAGAACGCCTTGGTGCGCTCGCTCTTGGGGTGGTCGAAGACCTCGCTCGGCGTACCCTCTTCCACAATGACGCCGCCGTCCATAAAGACGACGCGGTCGGCGACATCGCGGGCAAAGCCCATCTCGTGCGTCACGACGATCATGGTCATACCGTCGCGCGCCAGGTCGCGCATGACGCCCAGAACGTCGCGCACGAGCTCAGGGTCGAGCGCCGAGGTAGCCTCGTCAAAGAGCATGACGTGTGGGTTCATCGACAGGGCGCGGGCGATGGCAACGCGCTGCTGCTGGCCGCCCGAAAGCTGACTCGGCATAAAGTCGATACGCTCGGCAAGACCGACCTTGGTCAGCTCCTCGACGGCAATCTTCTCGGCCTCTTCCTTGCTGCGCTTGAGCACCTTCTGCTGCGCGAGCATGACGTTCTTTTTGACTGAGAGGTGCGGGAACAAATTGAACTGCTGGAACACCATACCCAGATGCGTGCGCACCTTGTTAAGGTCGACGCCCTTGGCGCACACGTCCACACCCTCGACGATAATCGAGCCGCTCGTGGGATGCTCAAGACGGTTGATGCAGCGAAGCATCGTCGACTTACCCGAGCCCGAGGGACCCAGAACTACGACGACCTCGCCCTTATGCACATCCAGATCGATATCGCGCAGGACCACATTGTCGCCAAAGGCCTTCTGGAGGTTCTTGATGCTAACGACGACCTCGTTCGAGTTATTGGTTTCGCTCATGATAGGACCTCCTTACAGACCGGCGATGTGATCGGCAGGCGTCGCGACAACCTGTCCGGCGCTCTTGGCGGGACGCTTCTTCTTGGTCTCGGCCGTGCCCAAAAGCCTCGCCTCAAGACCGCTCACCAAGCGAGCGAGCGGCAGGGTGATGACCAGATAGAACAGGGCGGCAACCACGTACGGTGTAATGGAGCCCGTCGTGGCCACGATGGTACGGGCGTTCATGACGATCTCGACCACACCCACGGCGGCAAGCAGCGACGTATCCTTGTAAAGCAAGATAAACTCGCTGGTCAGCGTAGGCAAAACATTGCGGAACGTCTGCGGAATCATAACGTAGAGCAGCGTCTGGAAGGCATTCATGCCCAGCGAGCGAGCAGCCTCGTTTTGGCCCTTGGGGATCGATTGAATACCGGCACGGAAGATCTCACACAGGTACGCAGACGAGTTCATGGCCATGACGATAACGCCCAAGACATAGTCGTCCACCTTGACGCCGGCCAACGGCAGACCGAAGAACGCGATATAAATCTGCAGGAACGCCGGCGTACCGCGAATGATATTCACGTAGATGCCGGCGAGGCAGCGCAGGATGCGCGACTTGGAGATGCGCATGAGCGACAGGGCGAAACCGAAGGGAATTGCCAGCGGAAACGCCACAAGCACGATCGAAAGCGACATAAGGAAGCCCTTGAAGACGATCGGCAGGCTTTGGACCAAAATGACCGGGTTCAAGAACAGGCGCAGGAACATATTGGAGTTCCAAGCCTCGACCCACGGCTGCTCTTTAAGGTCGGCCAGGAAGTTATCGAAGGCCGTCACGCCCTTGATCTCCACCGACGGAATCTTGGAGATCTTCTTGGTCGACCCGTCAGCGAGCGTATAGGTGCCGCTAAAGGCCTCATCGCCGCCCTCGACGGGGAAGGTCACGCCGTAGACCTCGACGCGGAAATAGCCGCCGGCAGGCGCCGTCTCGCCAAAATCAATCTTGAGCGTCTGGCCGTCAGCCTTGCACGTGGGCTTCATGGGCGTACGATCCATGAGGTCCTCGCCCGAGAGCATCGTCAATCGCGTGTCATCGGCACCAAACGTCGTGCCGTCGACAAACGTCAAAGAAAGACCGCTCAGCTCCTCGTCGGCATCGGCCTGAACTTCCCAAGTGATGCGCGTCTCGGTGCCACCGACCACGTCGCTACCCGAACCGGTGTTGGGTCGGGCGGTGATCTTTGCGGTCTCAAGCGCCTGGGCAGTCGAGGGCACGCAGGCCCCCGCGCATACCAAGGCGAGCGCCACAGCCAGGGCGCAGGCCAGCTTTTGGAGCATCGAGGGCAGTGGATAGCTCTGGCCCGTAGCTCCTTGGTTCAATCGAGACAAGGTGGCTCCTAACGTTTAAGTTGCCGACATAACGGGGCGGGATGACGCCCATTCAAGAAGCGCAAAGGCCCTCTCCGCCAAAACGGAAAGGGCCCGCGCGCAATCAAGTAGCTATTTTACTTGATGTTGTACTTAGCCATGAGGGCGTCAACGGTACCGTCATCAGTCAGGTCCTTGATGGCCTGGTTGATGTCGTCCTTGAGCTTGGTGTTGCCCTGGTTGATGGCGATGGCGTACTCCTCGCCGGTGCTGATCTGCTTGATGGTCTGGCAGGTGTTGAACTGCTCGGCGGTCAGCTGGCTGGCAACGGAGCGGTTGGTGACTACGGCGTCGCCCTTATCGGACTGCAGGGCGCTGAAGCACTCGGTAGCGTCCTTGTAGGGGACAATCTTGGCCTTGGGGAAGTTCTCCTGGGCAAAGGCCTCGGCGGTCGAGCCAGACTGGACGATGATGGTAGCGTCAGCGTTGTTGAGCTTCTCGCTGTAGTTGTCGGCCGTGATGTCGGTGTTATCGACCTTGGTCACGATAGCCTGATCGTCCATGTAATAGGAATCAGAGAAAGTGACTTCCTTCTCACGCTCGGGCGTGTCGGTGATAGCCGCGATGGAAACGTCATACTTGGCGCCCGAAGCGACGCCCGGAACCAGCGTGTCAAAGTCATTGTTGACATACTCGACATCCAGGCCCAGCTTGTCGCCGATAGCCTTGATGAGCTCAAGGTCAAAGCCCTGATAATCGCCGTTGTCATCCTTGTACTCAAACGGAGCGTACTCGGCAGAGGTGCCGACGGTCAGTGTACCGTCCTTGACGAGCGCGTACTCCTTGGAGCCGTCGACCTTCTCGACCTTAGCGTCGTCAGAGCTGCTGGAACCGGCATCAGAACCAGAGGTGGCGTTGGACGAGCCGCAGCCCGTCAGTGCGAGGGCGAGCGCCATGGCGCCTGTGGCGGCAAATGCGCCAAGCTTCTTAAGCTTCATAATCAGTCTCCTTCCGGTGACCTCGTTTGATTCAGAGGTCTGCAAAAACTGTTGGCTATTATGCACCCGGAATTACGAATCTGCAATGAGAAAACTGATTGAAACAAACCCATAACGTGAATGGAACACTCCACTTTGTAACAGTTATTACTGCTGCAATGACCTTAATAGTCTAATTTCAGCTGCATAACCTGCAAGTTCGTTCGGAGTCTCCAAAATAAACGGCAGCGAACGCAAACGGCCATTCGATACAATATTCTGCATAACCTGCATACCGCCACCAAATTCCTCGCTGCCAAGGTATCCTTTGCCGATGCACTCGTGACGATCTTTATGGGCGCCACAAGGGTTCTTCGAATCGTTGATGTGTACGGCATGCAAGCGATCGATACCCACCACGCGGTCGAACTCGTCGAGTACGTCGTCCAGATCATGGATGATGTCGTAGCCGGCATCGCTCACATGGCAGGTGTCCAAACAAACGCCCAGCTTATCGGACAGCTCTGGGCGCTTGGCGGCAACGCCCTCGATAATGCACGCCAGTTCTTCAAAGCTACGGCCCACCTCGGTGCCCTTTCCTGCCATGGTCTCGAGTAATACCGTCGTCTGCTGCCCCTCAAACATCACCTGGCACAGCGTGTCGACAATCATCTGAATGCCGACGTCGGAGCCCTGTCCCACATGCGCACCGGGATGGAAGTTGTAGTAGTTGCCGGGCAGTGTTTCCAGACGCTGCAAGTCCTCGGCCATTGCCTCCAAGGCAAACTCGCGCGCCCGCTCCTTAGCGGAGCAGGGGTTATAGGTATACGGGGCATGCGCCACCAGCGGTCCAAAGTCGTTTTGCGCCATAAGCTCGCGCAGAGCCGCCACGTCATCCATGTCAAGGTCTTTTGCATTGCCACCGCGCGGGTTGCGCGTAAAGAATGCAAAGGTATTGGCGCCAATGGACAACGCCGTCTCCCCCATTGCCCGATAGCCCTTCGTCGTCGAAAGATGACACCCGATCGTCAGCATCTCCAGCTCTCCCTTATCAGTTGCGGTGAAATACGGTCTATTGGTGCCCTATTTTGGCGCAAACAGACCGTATTCCACCGCAAGTTATAAAAGGGGCATCAGGGACAAAGGCCTCCAGGCATTCCAAGCGCTGGTGCCATGCCCCACGCCCTAAAGTTTCAAACGAATCGCATCGATGATGCGTGCGCAGCGCTGTGTGGCGGCTAGGGACATGATGGGGCTTTCGAGTTTTCCCGCCTGAATGAGCTGCGTCGCATGCGACGCCTCGCCGTAAAAATCATCGACTTCAAATGGTGCATCGATTTCGAGCGTTCGACCGTCGGAATACTTCACATGGGCGAGCTCGGGGCGATGGAGACGCTCGATTTCCAACGAGCCCCGCTCACAGGCAATCGTTAAGCGGCTTTCATATGTTGCTTTGCCGTCGCACACCATATGAATGGGTATACCGCCGACGCTCATATGGATCTCGCCGGCCCAATCGACGCGGCCGCCCGATACGTCACGCCAGCGAACTTCACGGGACGAAACCTCGCACGCGCCCGCGAGCAAATCCTCAAACCAGCCGACCGCATAGCAGCCCATGTCATATAGACAGCCGCCCTGCAACGGATCAAGCAGATAACCCGAAGGAGACTCGCCGTAATCGAGCTTTTGCACGCTTTCAATCGAGACAATACGGCCAAGCTCACCCGACGCAAACAAGTCCTTCACGCGAGTGCGCATCGGGCAAAACCGATTCTTCATCGCCTCCATAAACAGCACGCCGCACTCGCGAGAGGTGGAGGCAATCGAGAGAGCCTCTTCCTCACTCAAAACGGCCGGCTTTTCGCACAGCACGGCCTTTCCGGCGCGCAGCGCGCGACAGGCCCAACGCGTATGCATGCCATGCGGAAGAGCCAAGTAGATTGCGTCGACATCGGGGTCGGCAATCAGCGCGTCATAAGCCGCATCGCCGTTATCGTCGACCGAGGCATGGCCATGCGCAGCATCAATCGAAAACGCTCGGCATAATTCCTCGACATGTGCAGGAGTGCGGCCGGCCGCAGCCACCAGCCGTGCCCCGTCGACCTTCTTGAGCGACGATGCAAATCGATGAGAAATGTGCCCAGCGCCCAAAATGCCCCAACGAACCTCACGCAAATCATCACATGAATCCCGATGGCCCACGACAGCCCCCTTCAGTTGCGGTGGAATAGTCCCTGTTTAAGCCCTATTCTGCCGCAAACAGGAACTATTCCACCGCAAGTTATAAAAGGGTCACGAGGAGCGAGTTTTGCTGAAGACTTTAAGCACGGCCGTTACGGGGCCCGGCTGGAAACGTCGGCGCACGTCGTCGAAACGCTCGGGGATATTGATGTGTTGCGGGCAGTGACGCGCACATTTGCCGCACTTGACGCAATTGCTCACGAGTTTGGGCTCGCTCGTGCGCACCGCACTCGCCGTAAAGTATTGCGACAGCCCCGTAAACCAGCTGTGCGCATAGCTCGCGTTGTAGGCGGCAAAGCAGCCGGGAATGTTGATACCCTTGGGACATGGCATGCAATAGCCGCATCCCGTGCAGGGCACGCGGTTCGTTTTCTCAAACTCTTCCAGCACGCGCGCAATCGTGTCGAGCTGGTTGGCCGTCATCGAATTCGGCAACGCGAGGTCTGCCAGTGACGAATTCTCGTCCACCTGCGCGGTATCGGTCATACCAGAAAGCAACATGGTCACCTGGGGATGATTCCAGACCCACGAAAGACCCCAGGCGGCAGGAGTGCGCAAATGCGGGTCACGGGCACTATCGAGCACAGCGCGGGCCCGTGGCGGCAGCTTGCCCGCTAAACACCCGCCCAGCAGCGGCTCCATCACAAACACCGCGAGACCTCGCTCGGCGGCGGCCATGAGCCCCGCTGTTCCCGCCTGATATCGCTCTCCAGCGTAATTGTACTGGATCTGGCAAAAGTCCCACTCATATGCATCGAGCATCGTCAGGAAATCCGCCGCGCTGCCGTGGTACGAAAAACCAATCTGGCGAATGCGCCCCACCGCCTTTTGACGAGCGATCCAGTCCTCAATGCCCAACGCCACCACACGTTCCCACTGGGCGGGCGAGGTAATGTTGTGCATGAGGTAATAGTCGATATGGTCGGTCCGCAGGCGGCGCAATTGCTCGTCGAAGAACCGGTCGAAATCCTCCGCACACTTGCACGAAGCATGCGGCAACTTGGTCGCCAGCAACACCCGGTCACGCAGCCCCAATCGCTCAAGCGAGGCGCCCACGCACGCCTCGTTACCGGGATAGAGATACGCGGTGTCCAGATAATTAATCCCCTGCTCCACCGCACGGGAAATGATGGCATCGGCTGTCTTCGCATCCGGACGTCCCGGCGCACCGGGAAACCTCATGCAGCCCAGACCCAGAGCGGATATTCGGTTACCACTTTTAGGGTCAACGCGGTATTGCACGGCCCCTCCCTTCGCCATCAGCGCCCCGACAAGGCGAAACACAATGGTCACGCAGCCGAAACATCGTGGAATCGCAATCGAGAACGTATCGTAACGCAGCAGAAATCGAGCTGTCACGGCACCGCTTTAACATCAGCAAAAAGCCCGATGAAAGGAGCCGGGCATGACCACGCGCATGTCTTTGCGGTCTGCCCCGCAGCGTAACGTCCAGACAAACGTTTCTTTTTTATAACAGCCGCCCCGCGCACCCACCAATCACCCCGGCAGCATACAATCCATCAGGCGTCCCTTACGCGGGCGCCTTTTATATGGGGAGATGATTCGCATGCAGATCAACAAGGTCGCCTTTATCGGCAAGGGCGGCGTCGGCTTGCTCTACGGCAGCATGATTGCCAAGGCCCTCGGCAATGACGCCGTCGAATACGTTATGGATGACGCCCGTTTTGAGCGTCACGCGGGCGATGCGCTCACCGTCAACGGAAAGCCTTGCGATCTCACGTCCGTCCGCGCCAGCGAGGCAGCGCCCGCCGATCTGGTCATCCTGACGGTCAAGACCACCGGTCTCGACCAAGCACTCAAGACTATGGAGCGTGTCGTGGAACCCAACACGCTCATCGCCTCGCTGTGCAACGGCATTACGAGCGAGCAAAAGATTGCCGAACGCTTTGGCTGGGAGCATACCGTTCTTGGTATCTGCCAGGGCATGGACGCCGTGTTCCTCAACGGCGCGCTCACCTTTACCAATGCGGGCGAAATCCGCTTTGGCGCGGCGGCCGGCACGGACCCCGCAGCCATCACCGCGATCGACGAGCTCTATACGCGCTGCGGCATCGCCCATACCGTCGAGCGCGATATTGCGCACCGCATGTGGGCCAAACTCATGCTCAACGACGGCATCAACCAGACCTGCATGGCCTACGGCGGGACCTACGGAAGCGCCACGGAGCTGGGCTCCGAGCAGCGTCGCTGCTTTGTTTCCGCCATGCGCGAAACGCTTGCGGTCGCCAACGCCGAGGGCGTTGAGCTGACCGAGGCAGACCTGACGCAGATGGTGCACCTCATCGAGGGAATCGACCCCGCCGGTATGCCCTCGATGGCTCAAGACCGCATCGCACAACGAAAAACCGAAGTCGAGGAGTTCGCGGGCACCATTTGCCGCCTGGCCGCCAAACACGATATCCAAGTGCCGCAAAACGATTGGCTCTACCAGAGGATTCGCGAAATAGAAAGCAGCTGGTAGTGCTCGGCATACTGCAGCCAACAGATCCAATGGCAAAGCCGCCGCAAGGAGCACTCCCCTCGCGGCGGCTTCCTTTTTCATCTTTGGCCAAAAATCAGCTTCAGAACGGTTAGAGCTGCGACTCCGACGCCTGGTCCTCATCGTCGCGACAAAGGACTACGCCCGCACTTCCCAGCAGCGCGGCCGCGATCAACACGCCAACCACGATAGAGGCAGCCCCACAAGACCCCTGCATGCCCGCGACGAGCGCGGCCGTGGGACCAAGGCAGCCAAGCATCAACGCGACGGCGGCAACGGCAATATCTCGAGCATTCACAAGACCACTTCCTCCAAGAGAAAGACCTTATTTCTCAAGAACCAGTGTGCCCCGCATCCATACGCCCAGCGTACCGCCACGGTAAGGGCTCTGTTAACTCAAACGCATACATAGAACGGACGTCCTTACGTTGCCCTAAAGCTCGGTAAAGACGCCCGTCCGCCAAATATCCGTGATGCAGAAAAATTACCAACCGGTGTAGTAGTCAGTGGTTCCGGCAGCGCAGCCGGAGTCATAGACCTTGCAATCACCCTTGGAGCCCGTAAAGGTCGAGCCCTGGGCCATATCGCCCGCAGCAACAACGTAATAGCCGTCGGAATCGCGCCAGAAGCCCTCAGAATCCTGAGTCCATTCGCCCGTGCGATAGTGATAAAGCACATTGCTGCTGTAATAGGTCTCGCGGCGCCCGTTGTAGTTATTGACACCCGCAGAGCGCGTCAGGCCCGATCCGTTCGCGTAGGACGCGGCAGACGCGTAGGACGGAGTGCAACCGGCGTTGTAGTACGAAGCCTGGGCGACCTCGGCAGCCTCCGCCTCGGCGGCAGCCTCGAGCGCTTCGCGCTTGGCATCCTCAAGCGCAGTGCGCAGCTCATCGAGCTCGGTCGACTTGGCGTCGACCTCCCCCATCGTCAACAGGCTACCCGCACCGTCGATGCAACCCTGCAGCACAGCGCGCTCGTCATCGGTGGCATAGTCGCCATACATATTCATGATGATCTGAGCGCGCATCTCCAGGGAATCGCGCTTGGCCTCCATCGAGGCGTTCCACTCCTGCATGGAACCATAACCATCGCCACGATAGTCAACGGGCTGCACCAGCGTCGTCTCGGACGGCGTAGATCCAACCGTATCGGACAGTGTTGCGGCGTGGGCATCAGTTGCACCGGCGCCCGCCAAAAGTGCCACGGTCAGAGCGGCGGAAAGGGCGGCGGCTTTCGGTTTTCGTGAATCGATCCTCATGTAGCTGGAAACCTCCGTAGTGCGTTTTTGCTGCGTTTGAGCTGCGTGTGATTCGATCGCGCTGCATAGTACCCCGAGCAAATCGCGACCTGCGGTTTTACTCAAAAGGCGCACGTCAATTGCGTAAAACTCACATCCTCTCAACAGGAGTTTTTCACAACTCAAATGCATAAAGCGTGTCAAAAACCATGTTTTTGCACCCGCTCTATGCAAAAAAGGCGCCTGTGCAACCATTGTTCGCACAGGCGCCTTGAGCAGGCATTTTATGCAGTTATACCTATCGAGTCGCAAGGGGTCCTTGCACAAGTCGCCTTACTCGTCCAGCGCGGCGAAGGCCTGCTTCA
>DBFBEA010000058.1:0-12665 GCA_048248475.1 Collinsella sp.
CGGCTGATTCCTGTCGCCACACAAAAATCAACCTTGGAGATACCAAGGTCCCTGCGTGTCTCTTCGACCCGCCTGCCAAGAATCTGTTTCGCACGTTCGTCCATGCAGCCGAGTTTGAAATGGAGCCGAACATAAACGTAAACTATAGTTTACGTTTTGCCGAATACACAGGAGTTTTCTATGTCGGGTTCTTCGGTCCGCATGTACCGAGCCACGCTTCGCACAAACAGCGCGCCGCCCAAGCTCGTCGTCGTTGAAGCAGAATGCCTTTCGCCCGATGAGCGCACAGCATTTGCATTGCTATCAAGTCGCGTCGCCGCCGTTCTGGTCCCTTGCCCGGCGCAAGGTGAACTTGCCATCCAATGCCAAGCGCACAGCTGCTCGCTCAATCAGGCTGCCGTAATCGCAACCAGCCAACACGGTCTGCCCCTTCTCCTGGAAGCCGGTATCGCACTTGCCCTTCGCGGCGCCGGATACGAAAACGAGGCCGCCGCCGACATGGTCTTTAAACCACGATCGAGCGGCGGCCTCGCAGCAGCCATTGAATATGCGTGCAGGCTCGTTGCCTAAAAGGACAAGCTAGAAACCAAAGCCAAAGCCCGTTCCAGTAATCGCCGAATACATAAAGTAGACGTTGATTACATTGAGGAACACGCCCGTGATGCAGCCGTTACGCAGGTAGCGCTCGCACGCAAGGCGTGCCATCACAGCGGAGTCATCATTGTTTTTAGCCTGGCGTCCCGCCGTAAAGTACGTCGCCACGCTCAGCAGTAGGTTGAGCACCGGCAGTGCCAGCAGCTCGTAGCTCTTACCCCAGCGCGTCACCTCGCCGGCTGCGTTAAACTTCGTTGCCACCTCGGGGCCAATGTTGGGGATAACACACGCTGCAACCACCAGCGGAATCACCGCAAGTACGAGCAGCGCAATACCCATGTAGCCAGCTTTTTTGCCATATTTAAACATATGCGTCGTCCTTACACGTTGAAGCGGAAGTGCACGACGTCGCCATCGGCCATGACATAGTCCTTGCCCTCAATACGCAGCTTGCCGGCGGCCTTGGCGCCCTGCTCGCCGCCGAGCTCGATGTAGTCGTCATAGCCAATGACCTCGGCCTTAATAAAGCCGCGCTCAAAGTCGGTGTGGATGACGCCGGCGGCCTGCGGGGCGGTCGCGCCCTGACGAACCGTCCAGGCCTTGACCTCCATCTCGCCGGCCGTAAAGAACGACTGCAGACCGAGCAGCTTGTAGGCCGCCTGCGCGAGCACGTCCAGGCCGGGCTGCTCCAGGCCCAGGCTCTCCAGATAATCGGCGGCATCCTCGGGATCGAGCTCGGAAAGCTCGGCCTCAATCTTGGCGCAAATCGGCAGCGGCTTGACACCATCGATGGGCGCCAGATCGTCGTTGAGCATATCCTCGTCCACGTTGGCCACATACAGGATGGGCTTCATGGTGAGCAGGAACAGGCCCTTGGCGGCAGCACGCTCCTCGTCGGTCATCTCCATGGATGCGGCGCGCTTGCCCTCGTTGAGCCAGGCAAGCAGGCGCTTGGCCACCTCGAACTTAGGCATGAGCTCCTTGTCGCGCTTGGCCTCCTTCTCGAGCTTGGGCAGCTGCTTCTCGAGCGTGCCCATATCGGCCAGGATAAGCTCGGTCATGATGGTGTCGGCGTCACCGGCGGGATCGACGAACTCGCCCGTGCGGCCCACCTCACGCATGACGTTGGGATCCTTAAAGTAGCGCACGACCTCGCAGATGGCGTCGGTCTCGCGGATGTTGGCCAAGAACTGGTTGCCCAGGCCCTCGCCCTCGTTGGCACCCTTCACCAGGCCAGCGATGTCGACAAACTCGACCGTAGCCGGCACAATACGGCCGGGGTTGACGATGTCGGCGAGCTTTTGCAGGCGGCTATCGGGCACATCGACGATACCCACGTTAGGGTCGATCGTGGCAAACGGGTAGTTGGCGGCAAGGCCGGTCTTTTTGGTAAGCGCGGTGAACAGCGTCGACTTGCCCACGTTGGGCAGGCCCACGATACCGATGGAAAGGGACACGACAGCTCCTTTTGGTACAGGTACTTCAAACTTCATAAGTATAGCGCCGCCGCAGCATCCGGGCGAATCCGGACACCGCGGCGGCGCAAATGAAGCAGAGATGCGTGAGAGTTCTAGACAGTAGTCCTTACTTAAGCTCGGGCCAGAAATCCTTGTTGGCCTCGATGAGCTCGTCCAGGATCTGCTTAGCAACGCTTGCCGAAGGAATGGTCTTGGAGAGCGTGAGCGCCTGCCAGAGCTTCTGGTAGCTGCCCTCGACCCAAGCCTGGACAACGAGCTTCTCGACGGAAACCTGCTGCTCCATCAGGCCCTTCTGGAACTGCGGAATCGGGCCCTGGCAGATCTTCTCAAAGCCGTTGGAGCCGACGATGCAAGGCACCTCGACCATGGCCGTCGGGTCGAAGTTGGGCACAGCACCATCGTTGGGGACAATCAGCAGGAAGCGCTCGAGCGTGTTCTCGGCCAGTGCGCAGGCAAGGTCGACGATGTAGTTGGCGTGTACGTCGGGCTCAAAGCCGCCGTCCTTGGCAGTACCCTTGGCGATGATGTCGCGGCAAGCGCCAAAGACCTTCTTCTCGCGGCCGTCCATAACCTCATTGGCGCGAGTGTAGTTGGGGTCAGACGTCTCGACAACATAGTCCGGATACAGGTAGTACTTGAGGTAGGTGTTGGGAATCGTCTCGGGATCGACAGCATAGACATCCTTGGCCTTGCCGAAGGTGTGAATCCAGCTCTCCTCGACGTGCTGCTCCTTACCGGCCTCGTGCTCAATGCCGTCCAAGTAGCCGTTCTTTGCCATGTGCTCCTTGATCTGCGGCATGAGGTCGTTACCCTCCTTGTCGTAGATCTTGCTCCACCAACCAAAGTGGTTGAGGCCGTAGTAGCTGTACTGCAGCTCGCGACGATCCTTGATGCCGCACATACGGCTCATCTTATCCATGAGGTCGATCGGCATGTCGCAGATGTTGATAATGCGGCTGTTGGGGCGCAGCACGCGGCAGGCCTCGGCGACGATAGCTGCGGGGTTGGAGTAGTTGAGCATCCAGGCGGTGGGGCTGTACTTCTCCATGTAGTCGAGAATCTCGATGACGCCGCCGATGGAGCGCATGCCGTAGGCGATACCGCCGGCACCGCAGGTCTCTTGGCCAACGCAGCCGTACTTGAGAGGAATCTTCTCATCGAGCTCACGCATGGCGTACAGGCCGACGCGGATGTGAGCAAGGACGAAGTCGGTCCCGGTGAATGCGGTCTCGGGGTCGGTGGTGTAGCTAAACTCAACCTCGGGGGCGTTCTCGTGGAAGTAGATCTCGCAGGCCTTGGCCACGGTCTCCTGGCGCTCGGCGTTGTTGTCGTAGAAGGTCACCTTGTTGACCGGGAAGCGGTCGCGCTCCTCAAGCAGCATCAGAGCGATGCCCGGGGTGAAGGTAGAGCCACCGCCGGCAATGGTCACGGCATAGTTCTTCTTGGACATGATGTCCTCCTCATTCTGGCCGCTTGCTCAATCCGTCCCCGCACGCGGCCTTGCGCGGTTTGGAATTGTTACCTAGAAGTGGAGTTTTTTATCTCTAGAATCGGCCTTGCGGTGCATACCGGCTCTGCAAGGCCGATTGTTTCGATGGACGATGGTTTACAGAAGACTCTCGAACTTCAGAAGACTCTCGAACTTCTCGCGAACCTGCGGGACGGTAAGGCCGATGATGACCTGGATTGACTGACCTTGGACCACCAAGCCATGCGTACCGATCGCCTTGAAGGAAGCCTCGGGTGCAACGACGCCCTTGTCCTTGACGTTAACGCGCAGACGGGTAGCGCAGTTAGTTACATCGATGATGTTATCCGCGCCACCGAGCAGATCGAGGATGTTCTCGGCAAGCACCAAGCGCTCATCATCTTTACTCTGGGCGACCGATTTGCCAGCACCGCCCTGCTTTTGCTTGTAGTCGGCCTTGGACTTGAGCTCGACCTCAACATCGTCATCCTCGCGACCGGGGGTCTTAAAGTCGAACTTGACGATCAAGAAACGGAAGACCACGACCCAAAGAGCGGTAAAGCACAGACCGACAAGGATGGAGATGGCGTACTGCAGACCGTGTGCGGCCCAAAGGGGCAGCCAGTCCCACGAGAGCATCGAGATGATGCCGCCGTCGAAGATGCCCACGACGCCAAGGAGGTTTTGAGCCATGCAGCCGAGCGCTCCGAGCACGCAGTGGACGACGAACAGGCCGGGCGCAATGAACAGGAAGGTAAAGTCAAGCGGCTCGGTGATACCGCAAAGCATAGCGGTAAGGGTGACCGGGATCAGCAGAGCCTTGACGCGCTGCTTGCGCTCGGGTTTGGCGGTCATATAAAACGCAATGGCGACGCCAAGCGAGCCGAAGACTTTAGTCCAACCAGGGCAGGTATAGGCAGCCCAGGGTGCGGCATCCTTAAGAGCAATGCTCGGATCGGCAGCCAGTTGGGGCAGGATGTTGGCCCAAGCGGCAAAGATGCCGCCGTTGACCGCCGCGTTGTCGTAATAGAACGGCGTATAGATAAAGTGATGCAGGCCTGTAGGAATCAGCACACGCTCGAAGAAAGCAAAGACGCCCACGCCAAACGTACCGGCGGAAAGGATGAATCCCTGGAAGGCAGAGATAGCAGCCTGAACATGCGGCCACACCAAGCAGGCGATAAGAGCGACCGGAACCATAACGAAGAAACCGATCATATAGATGAACACGGAGCCCGAGAACACGCCCAACCACTCGGGGAGCTCGGTATCGAAGAACTTGTTATGCAGCATCGTGGCGATACCAGAGATAATGAGCGCGCCCATGATGCCCATATCAAGCGTTTTGATGCTTGCGATAGTGGCAAGACCAGTACCGCTGCCCGCCTCGACAGAGTAGTCGACACCAAAGACAGGGCCCCACTGCCCCAAGATTGTGCTTACAAAGTAGTTGAAGGTAAGGTAGATGGCCAAAGCCTCCATGCAGCAGCGAGCGTTCTGCTTGTTCGCGAGCGAGATTGGCAACGCTACGCAAAACAGCAACGGCATCTGGTTAAAGAGCGTCCAACCACCCTGGAGCAGCACATTCCAGCAATCAAACCAAAGATGGCCCGCAGTGGCCATCTCGCCAAAGATCGCCTCGGTGGTAAACAACGTACCCAGGCCAACGACGATTCCGGAAAATGCGAAAAGAATTGCAGGCGTGTACATTGCACCGCCGAAACGTTGTATCTTTTGCATCATGACGGGGGATCCCCCTCTCTTCATTCGGAGCGACTGCGGTTTTGGCTTCACTCGAGACCGCAGACGCGCCGTTTGCGTGTACCTCGTGCAATAGGACGGGCGGGCCCGTGTCCCCGGCTTCTTGCGCTTCTATTTTTATCATATCACTTATCTAGACAAGTTAATACGATTTCTATGTTCGGTCAGCGGTCGATTATTGGCCGTAAACGGTATAAGTCCAGTATTTTGCCTGCTAAATCCGACATATCTGATGGCTGCAATTTATATTTCTTTTCTACTTGTCTAGATGTGCTTGTCTATATCTATAGACATGCCTATACTTCATTACAACATTCACCGCCACGTTAAGGAGTCACCATGAAAAGCGCGGTCTTCTATGGAAAGCACGACCTCAGAGTCGAGGAATCGGCAAAGCCGGCCGTGGGCAGGCGCGACGTTCTGATCAACGTCAAAGCTTGCGGCGTCTGCGGCACCGACGTTCATATCTATGAAGGCGACAAGGGTGCAGCCGACGTTACCCCGCCCACGATCCTTGGTCATGAGTTTGCGGGCGTTGTCGAGGCCGTGGGCAGCGACGTCGCTGGCTTTAAACCGGGCGATCGCGTGTGCATCGACCCAAACCATCCCTGCGGCTGCTGCGAACCCTGCCGCGACGGAATCAACCACTACTGCGAGCATATGACCGGTTACGGCACCACCGTTAACGGCGGCTTTGCCGAGTACTGCTCCGTCGATATGCAGCAAGTCTACAAGTTGGGCGATCACACCAGCTTTGAGCAGGGTGCTATGACCGAGCCCGTCGCCTGCTGCCTGCACGGCATCGATATGTGCAACATCAAGCCCGGCAGCACAGTTGTCGTTATCGGCGGTGGCATGATCGGTCTGCTCATGATGCAGCTTGCTAAAAACGCCGGCGCCACCAAGGTTGTCTTGCTCGAGCCTGTCGAAGGCAAGCGCGAGGTTGCGCTCAAACTCGGCGCCGACCTGGCAATTGATTCCATCCACGAGGACGTCCCGGCCCGCCTGAAGCAGGAGGGCGTCGGCAACGTCGATGTCGTTATCGAGTGTGTTGGCAAGCCCGTCACCATCGAGCAGGCCATCCAGATCGCCGGCCACAAGGCTACGGTCATGATGTTCGGCCTCACCAAGCCCGATGAGACAATCACCGTCAAGCCCTTCGAGGTCTTCCAGAAGGAGCTTGTGCTTACCTCGTCCTACATCAACCCTTATACGCAGCGTCGCGCGCTCGAGCTCATCGACTCTGGCAGGCTCGACGTATCCTCGATGGTCGCCAAGGTGGCTTCCCTCGACGAACTCGGCGCCATCCTGTCAGACCCAGCTCTGCGTGCCATGGGTAAATATATAATCGACCCCAGCAAGTAAATCACTTGACACCTGCGCGGGCGGCCCTCATCCACCGCTCGCGCACCCAGCTCTAGGAGACCGTCATGGCGCGAGCCATCTTCCAAACTATTTATGACAACGTGAAGCAGTCGATTGACGACGGCACATACGCCTATCAGAGTTATCTGCCTTCGGAGACTGAGCTCACGCAGCTGTTTGACTGTTCGCGCATGACGGTCCGTCGCGCCATCTCGATGCTTGCGGCAGATGGTTACGTGCTCCCCCAGCAAGGCAAAGGCATGCGCGTCATTCGCAACATCAGTGACGAGACGAATCGTGGTGGCGGCGGACTCGAGACCTTTAAGGAAATCGCAGCCAGCCGAGGCTTTGAGCTCAAAACGGTTACCACTGTCTTTGAGCTCCTCGTCTGTAACAAGGCACTCTCCAGGATTACCGGGTTTCCCGAAGGCTGCGAGCTCACGCGCGCCAAACGCATCCGTTATGCAGACGGACGAGCCGTGTGCTCCGACGACTCCTATTACCTAAGCTCACAGGTACCGGGACTGACACCCGAGATTGTCAACGATTCGATTTATCGTTACCTCGAAGAAGGCCTTGGCATTAAGATTGCCACGGGCAAACGCGATGTAACGATTGAGCATCCCACGCCCGAAGATGCGCGCGTGCTCGATCTCGACGACTTTAACGCACTCGCCGTTATACGCGGACAGACCTACAACGCCGACGGCATCCTTATGGAATACACCGAGACAAAGCAGGTTCCCAGCTTCTTTTTACTCCACGAAACGGTCAACCGCCGCAATAACGGCAGCGAGACCCATCAGAGCAGCATGGGCTAACCATCTATTAGTTGCGGTGGAATAGTTCCTAGAATGGCCAGCTTAAGGGCAAAACGGGAACTATTCCACCGCAACTTTTTTGGCCGGCGGGGCAGTACCTGTCCCACCGGCCATCATGTACGCTCTTTTAGCTAGTCCGCGAGCTTTTCCACCTGGTCGAGCATCTTGTCAAGCTTGGCCTTTGCCTCGGCCTTGACCTTCTCAGCTTCTTCGTGAGCCTTCGCCTTCTGGGCGGCCTTTTCCTCGGCCTCGGGATCGACGACGACCAGGTTGGATGCATCATGCTCAACCAACTTAAGCGCATGCTCGGGGCACACCTTGACGCAGGCTCCACAACCTAGGCAATACGTGGACTCCAACGCAAAGCGGCCGCTTCCCACCAAATCGCAGGCAAACGTGGGGCACACGTTGACGCACTCGCCGCACGACGTGCACTTGTCAAAATCGCATTCCGGCGTGCTCACCTGCATGTTCTGGGCAAGCTCGGGGTGGTTTTGCAGCGTCGAGAGCACCAGCTGCCGCCCGTGCGTGAGCGAACGGCGACGCTTGGTCGTCGTGGTGCCGCACATGGTGTTGAGCGTGCGCTCCAGCTGGGTAATCTGATGGCGATGGGCCTTGAGCTTTTGCGTCACCGAGGCCAGCGCCGCCGTCGCCGGATTAAGCTTGGTCACCGTCAGGCCCGTGGTGCGGGCAATCTTTTCCATGTACTCCTTGCGTTCGTACTCGCGAAGCTTATGGCACTTGAGGCTCTTGGGGTCGACCTCCAAGCCCATACCCGTGCCGGACCACTCCTCGGCCTTCGCAATCGCCTCGCCCAGAATATCCTCGCCACCGGTGTTGCGGCACTTATCGCACACGCCCAACGGCAGGTAGACGCTCACGTTGGGATAATCGGCCAGTACCGAGAACCAGGTCTCGGCCGTAATATCGCCCACGCAGGCAACGACGACCTCGTTTTCGCGCGGCATGCGCTTGAGGGCGCGCGTGCAGGTGACGTAAGCGGTCTCATGGCTCGTAGCAGCAGAGACAATGTCGTCATACAGGTTTTTGGGCGCCAGGCGCGGCGAGATGATCGCCTCGGTCGGACAGGCAGCGGCGCACAGGCCGCACTTGCGACAGGAGTCGAGGATCTCGATGGAGTCTTCCTCGACCTCGATAGCGTTGACCGGGCAAACGTCCATGCACGCGGTGCAGCCGCTCTTTTCGTTTTTGCAGGTCAGGCACGGAATGGTGTTGCCGCGCGGGCGCTCCTTGTAGTCGGCAGGGTTCCACTGCGGCGCCGACGGATCGAGTGCATCGGTCACGCCGCCAAGCGGGTTTTTAAGAAAGTCGAAACCCTTGCTGATCTCGATAATGTCATCAAACAGATCGTGTTCCTGCGCCATGCGCGGCCCCTCCCTGAGCAGTGCAAACAAGCAAGAGATAATGATACGCTATCGGCCCACGCCTCGGGCAAATTACACGCGGCGCACCTTTGAGGCAAATAGTCTATAGCCTATCGCCGCCTCGATTGCACAAGATCGATCAAACGCCAAGCTATGCCTCGCACATGAGCTGCACAAGCTTTTGTTTGGTCACCTTGGCCTGCTCGTTAGCCATATTGCGTTCGTTTCTAAAGGCCGCATCTGCAACGCTCATCAGGTCGGTAACGGAAATCTCGCCAAGTCCCAGCTCCGCGAGCGTCGTCGGTAGGCCGACGCGCTGGCAAAACTCGAGCACCTGATCAAGCTCGGGCGCACGCTCCAAACGAAGCTGGACCACTAGGCCAAATGCCACGGCCTCGCCGTGCATGGCCTTGCACTCGGGCAGGATCGTCAACCCGTTGGCGATGGCATGTGCCAACGCCAAGCCACCGCTCTCAAAGCCGACGCCCGAGAGCAGAATATTGCACTCGATCAGGCGCTCAACCGCCGGCGATATACGGCCCTTTTTGAGATCGCGCTTGGCAGCGACGCCGCACTCCATGAGTGTGTCATAGCAGGCACGAGCCGCAACCAAAGCCAAGTGCCCCGGCGCGCCACCGTGTTCGTTGACGCCGTGCGCCGCGGCGCACGAACGCGCCTCGAAGTACGTTGCCAGCGCATCGCCCATGCCAGCGACCGTCATACGCAGCGGGGCCGCCGCGACCACGTTGGTATCGACCACGACCAGGTCTGGATTCTTCTCGAGCATCAGGTAGCGGTCGAACGACCCATCCTCGTGATACAACACCGAAATCGCGCTGCACGGACCGTCCATCGAAGCCGCCGTGGGGCATACGCACAACGGCAACTCGGCATAAAACGCAACGGCCTTGGCGATATCGAGCATCTTGCCGCCGCCAATACCCACCACCATGTCGCAATACTCAGCCCGGGCTTCCTTAGCCATTTCAACAACGGCCTCTTCCGTACACGGACCGTTATAGATCTTAAAGAATGGCTCGCTTAGATCTTCGTCCAGAAATCCATCGACGATCTGCCTGCACAGCCGATCCTCGGTGCCCTGGTCAAACAGGACATAGGCAGCGCAACCCAACCATGACAAATACCTGCCCTGACGCGAGAGCTCACCCGGCCCCTGAACATACCGACCGGGACCGCCATAAACCATGGGAAGCGCCATACGAGAATCCGCCCTTTCATCAACAACAATTGGTGCAAAGCAACCTGACCCCTTTGCACCATAGCAAAAAGGGGCAAAGCCATCTGCTGGCTTTGCCCCTTCCTTAGCTTGATTTACTCATCCATGAGATAGTAGTGGCCCAGCGCGTCGGCACCCAGGATGGCGTTTGCGACCATCTCGGGCGTCACCTCAAACGGCATGTTGCACATGGTGTCCTCGGGCGCGCACGCGGCCTCGGCAACAATCATGGCCTTCTCGCGCGTAACCTCGGCAACGCCCAGCTCCTTCATCGTGACCGGCAGGCCCAGCTCAATGCAGAAGCCCAAGACTTCCTCGAGCTTCTCGGTCGGGGCATCCTCGAGCACCAGCTGGACGATAGTGCCAAAGGCGACCTTCTCGCCGTGATACATGCTGTGGCACTCGGGCAGCATCGTCAGGCCATTGTGGATGGCATGAGCAGCAGCGAGGCCCGAGCTCTCAAAGCCAATGCCCGAAAGCAGCGTGTTGGCCTCAATAATGTGCTCGACGGCAGGCGTGAGCGCACCCTTCTCCAGCGCAACCTTGGCCTTGACGCCATCGGCCATAAGCGTCTCGTAGCAGAGCTTGGCAAGCGCCAAGCCGGCCATTCCGCCCTTGCCGCCGGCACAAGTGCCACCGTCGGCATCATGCGTCGCCTGGGCCTCAAAGTAGGTTGCGAGCGCATCGCCCATACCGGAAACCGTCAGGCGCACCGGGCTCGCCGCGATAACCGTCGTATCCATCAGGACAATGTTGGGGTTTGCCTTCAGGAAGAGGTACTTGTCGAACTGGCCGTCATCGGTATAGAGCACCGAAAGCGCCGAGCACGGGGCATCGGTCGAAGCAATGGTGGGGCAAATGATAACCGGGGACTCCAGGTAATAGGCGACGGCCTTCGCGGTGTCGAGGATCTTGCCGCCACCGACGCCGACGATGATGTCGCAACCGTTGTCACGGGCGAGCGCAACCAGGCGATCGACCTCGCCCTTGGAGCACTCGCCGTTAAAGTCCTCAAACAGCAGCTCGGCCTTGGCCTCGGCAAAGCCGCCCTCGATCTTGGCACCGACGCGCTTCTTGCCCGAAGGCGTCACGATGACGAGGGCCTTAGCGCCGAGCGGCTCAACGTAAGAGCCGAGCTTGGCGAGCTCGTCCGGACCCTGGATGTACTTGCTGGGGCTATTGAAAATTGCAGCCATAACTATCCCATTCTCTAAAAGAAAAAAGAAAGGGGCTCCGTACGGATACGTGCGGAGCCCCTCGTTACGATAACAAGAGTCGATTAGAAATCGATGTCGGTGTCGTAGTAGCAGGCCTTGAGGATCTTCTCGAAGTCGGCAGCCTTGGTCTCACGCGGGTTCTCCGGCGTGCAGGCGTCCTGCTCGGCGTTCGCGGCGATCTCGGGCAGCTTGGCGAGGAACTCCTCCTCGGAAACCATCTGCGGGTTCTCGGCGTCGACCTTCACGCCACCATTCGCGTAATCCTTGATGGACTGCGGAATGTTGAGCTGGTCGTTGAGGTCGCGAATCTTCTGGACGAGCGCAGCGATGAGCTCCTCGTTGGTCTCGCCGGGAAGGTGCAGGATCTCCTTGGCCACGTAAGCATAACGCTCGGCAGCACGCGGGTCCTTGGAGTTCCACTGGATGACCTTGCCCAGGTACATGGCGTTAGCAGCACCGTGGATGATGTGACCGTTCTCGAAGGCGGCACCGGTCTTGTGAGCCATGGAGTGAACGATGCCCAGCAGGCCCGAGGAGAAGGCGATACCGGCGATGCACTGAGCCTCGTGCATGTGCTGACGGGCCTCATGGTCGCCAGCATAGGACTTGGGCAGCCACTCGACGATCTCGCGGATGCCGTGCAGAGCGTTGGCGTCGGTGAACATAGAGGCGCAGGTGGAAACGTAGGCCTCCATGCAGTGGGTCAGAGCATCCATGCCGGTGTGAGCGCACAGCTTGGCGGGCATGGTGTAGGTGAGCTCGGGGTCGACGATGGCGACATCAGGGGTGATGTTGAAGTCGGCCAGCGGGTACTTGATGCCCTTGGCGTAGTCGGTGATGACGGAGAAGGCAGTGACCTCGGTAGCGGTACCGGAGGTAGAGGAGATGGCGCAGAAGTGAGCCTTCTGACGCAGCTCGGGGAAGCTGAACGGCTGGATGATGTTATCGAAGGACTCCTCGGGATACTCGTAGAAGACCCACATGGCCTTAGCGGCATCGATGGGCGAGCCGCCGCCGATGGCGATAATCCAGTCGGGCTCGAACTCGCGCATGGCCTCGGCGCCCTTCATGACCGTCTCGATGGACGGATCGGACTCGACGCCCTCGAACAGCTTGACCTCGAAACCGCCTTCCTTAAGGTCGGCCTCAACGTCCTGCAGGAACCCGCCGCGGCGCATAGAGCTGCCGCCAGAAACGATGATGGCCTTCTTGCCCTTGAGGTTCTTCACCTCGTGGCGAGCGCCCTCACCAAAGTACAGATCGCGAGGATTGGTAAAACGTCCCATACTGTGCCTCCTAAACAAGCCCCTCTTAGACTTGCGTATATAACGGAGCACCC
>DBFBEA010000059.1:0-5382 GCA_048248475.1 Collinsella sp.
GCCGGCAACAAGATCAAGTTCTTCTTGGGCTTCTTCCTCACGGGCCTGGTGCTTTGCCTGGCGCAGGCTATCCCAATGTCCGCCATGGCATTTTTGACCGTGTACGTGCTGTGCACCATCGGCCTTAACTCTTCTATGACGTTCTACGACGCCATGCTGCCCGACATCACCACCGACGAGCGCATGGACGCCGTGTCCAGCTCGGGCTATGCCTGGGGCTACATCGGTTCCACCGTGCCGTTCGTCATCTGCCTGGCGCTCATCATGGGTGGCCCCGCTCTTGGCGTCCCTACCATGCTGGCAACGCGTCTGTCGTTTATCATCACTGGTGCCTGGTGGCTCGTCTTTACCCTGCCGCTCATTCGCACCTATAAGCAAAAGTACGGTCGCGAGCGCGGTCCCGAGGACACCATCGGCCACATCGTGGGCGGTGTGTTCTCCGAGGTCGGACACACCATGCGCGAGATCGCCCACAACAAGACCGTGCTGGTCTACATGATCGCGTTCTTCTTCTATATCGATGGCGTCCACACGGTCATTTCCATGGCTACCAGCTACGGCTCGGCTTTGGGCATCGATTCGACGCAGCTGGTGCTGGCGCTGCTCGTTACGCAGTTCGTGGCCTTTCCGTCCGCCATCATCTACGGCAAGCTCGCCGGACGCGTGGGCACGCTCAACATGATCCTGGTGGCGGTCGCCGCCTACATGGGCATTGTGCTGTTCGCCGCGTTCTTCCTAAAGACCGCCTTTGAATTCTGGGTGCTTGCCATTATGGTCGGCCTGTTCCAGGGCGGCGTGCAGGCGCTTAGCCGTAGCTACTTTGGCCGCATTATCCCCAAGGAAAAGTCCAACGAGTACTACGGCTTCTTTGACATCTTCGGTCGCTATGCAAGCGTTATGGGCACTTTCCTAGTGTCGGTCGTCACCTCGCTGACCGGCAACCCGTCGCTGGGCGTCCTTTCCATTGGTGTGCTGCTGATCGTTGGCTTTATGCTGCTGGTCCGCCTGTCCCGCATGACTCGGGCGGCAGAGCATGCCGCATAGGAGCGAGCGGCTATTGTGCCTGTCCACGGTACTCTTTTGGGGTTATCCGCAATAAACATTGCGACTTGCGAGCAATGATTTGCCCAAGTGGGTATGATGGAATCAGCTAGGTCGCGGGGCGTCGCCTGTGTTTGGCGGCGTCCCGTTTTTGTGTTGCAGGGAGGGTAAGGCATGAACGCCACGGTCGTGATTCCAACGTATTGGGCGGGCGATGACGCTTGCGCAAACGCCCCTGGCACCTATGACCATTCGACGCGACTCAACGCCGACAATCCCGAACTCGACCGCTGCCTGGCCTCGCTTGAGCAGGTACGTGACATCCCGCGCATCATCCTTTTTGTGGTCTGTCCCGTTTCTGCCACAGCCGATGTGTCGCTGCGCGTGCACGAGATTGTCGACGCGCATCCCGCGCTCAAGGTCACCGTTGTCACCAACACCCAGGCCTCGCGCATTGCAGACCGGGTTGCTCAGATCGCGCCCAAGGGTTCGGGCGAGTGCGTGAGCCTGCGAGGCTACGGTGCCATCCGCAACATGGGGCTAGCCTGTGCCGCTGTGCTGGGGCATGACGCGGTTATCTTTTTGGATGACGATGAGACTGTCATCGACGCCGACTTTATGAAGCGCGCGACCTATGCGTTGGGGCAGCAGACGCGTCAGGGCTTGCCGATCTTGGTCAAGAGCGGCTATTTCTACGATCGCGACGGCTCGCCGCTGGCTCCCACGGACAAGGCGGGCATCTGCCATCGTTGGTGGACCAAGCGCATCGAGTTCAACCGTTGGATGAAAAAGGCGCTCTCGGGCACCCGCATCTCTCGCTCCAACTACGTGTGCGGCGGCCTGATGGCCCTGCACGCCCGCGCCTTTACGCGTGTAGCCTTTGACCCGTTTATCACCCGCGGCGAGGACTTGGATTACCTCTTTAACATGCGCATGTTTGGCTACGACGTGTGGTTCGATAACGAGTGGACCGTGCGCCATCTGCCTCCGGAGTCCGAAAAGCGCTCACCGCGCTTTATGCAGGATGTATACCGTTGGTACTACGAACGGGCCAAGTTGACATTCGCCGCGCATCAAAAGGAGCTCATTCCCGTTACGGCGGCATCGCTCATGCCCTACCCGGGCCCGTGGATTTCGCGCGAGCTCGACGACCGCGTGCGCAAGACCGCTATGGTCCGCAGCGTGTTTACCCGCGAGCATGAGGGCTACCTGCGCATTTGGCGCCACGGTATCGGCGAGGCAAAGGCCTATGCGCGCCAAAACGCTGCAAGCTACCTGCGTTTCCAGAGCTTTTGGCCCAAGATCATGGACGGGCTTTGGCGTGACGCACAACTGATCAGTATCCTGGAGGGGGCCGAATGATCGACCGCCGCGCCCAGCGCGATAGTTCAATATCAATCTTTCGCATCATTGCCGTTGCCTGCGCCATTTGCGTGCTGGTGTACTTTATTTTTGCCTTGGTGACCGGTATCGAGCCGATCGCCACGGTGATTGCCTGCGCGCTGCTGTGCATCTTTCTGTGCATCTTTATCTTTTTGACGCTCAATCCCGATTCGGTGCGCTCCCAGTACACCGAGGAGACGCTCTCGGTGGCCTCGGCCATGCTCGAGGACATTAAGGGCGGTCTGACGCAGGAGTCGGCGCGTTTGGTGTGCCGGCGCATTTTGCCCGAGACGCGCGCCATGACGGTGGCCATCACCGACGAGGGCAACGTGTTGGCCTGCGCGGGCGAGTTTGAGGAAAAACTACTGCCAGATTCTCCCATCCACACGCTTGCCACACGCTACGTTATCGAACATGGCATCGTGCAGTCGTTCAACCGTATGGTGGATGTCGTGGGCTCGGATGGCTCGCACAACCAAGTCCCCGCCGGCATTATCGCCCCCATCAAGGTGGGCGATCGTACCGTCGGCACGCTCAAGTTCTACTACAAGACCCCGCGCGCCGTCGACCGTACCCAGTATGCGCTTGCCTCGGGCTTTGCCGAGATCTTGTCCACGCAGCTCGCCATCCACGAGCTCGAGGTGCAAAAGGAACTCACGGCGCGCGCCGAGGTGCGTGCGCTGCAAGCGCAGATTAACCCGCACTTCCTGTTCAACACGCTGAACACCATTGCATCGTTTACGCGCACCGACCCGCTGCGGGCCCGCGAGCTGCTTCGTGAGTTCTCATCGTTCTATCGTGCCACGCTCGACAACTCGGGATCGCTTATTCCGGTCTCGCGTGAGGTTGCACAGACCAAGCGCTACCTTACCTTTGAGAAGGCCCGCTTTGGCGAGGACCGCGTGCTTGCGACGTTCGATGTGTCCGAGGACGTGGAAGATACGCTGGTGCCGGCGTTCGTGATCCAGCCGATTGTCGAGAACGCCGTGCGTCATGGTATGGGCGATGACGACGCCCTGAGGATCGACGTGACCGTTCACCAAGACGGCGAGGATGCAATCTTGATTGCCGTGGCCGATAATGGCGTGGGCATGGATGAGGGTACCGCCGCCAGACTGTTTGACGAGCGCTCTGCCCGTCCCGACGCCAGCTCTCCCCAGGGTGGCGGCGCCGGTGTGGCCATGCACAATATTTCGGAGCGCATCCATCGCTTTTATGGGCCGCACTCCTATACGCGTGTCGAATCGGCGCCGGGCAAGGGCACCAAAGTGCTCCTTCATCTTGATTTGTCAGAGAGCATCTTTGACATTCAAGAGTAAAATAAAAGGCTACGGGCTCAACGTCATGCGACGGATGCCCGGCGTAGTTAGTTGACGAAAGGTTTTATCCCTATGCTGCGTGCGATGATTGTGGATGATGAGGCGCCGGCTCGCTCGGAGCTTCGCTTCCTGCTCGAGCAAACGGGCAAGATCGGCACGATCACGGAGGCGTCGAGCGTCCGCTCCGCCATCGAGATGCTTATGGAAAGTCGCGTGGATGTCGTGTTTCTCGATATCTCGATGCCCGGTGCCTCGGGCCTGCAACTTGCCGAGGCGCTGCATAAGCTCAAAAATCCGCCGGCGATCGTGTTTGTGACTGCGTATAGTGACCATGCGGTCGAGGCATTCGACGTGGATGCCGTCGATTATCTGATGAAGCCGGTCGAGGAAGCTCGCTTGGATCGCGCGATCGAGAAGGTCATGCAACGCACCAAGCCGGTTACGGACAGCAAGGTGACCATCGAGCGTATCCCGGTGGAAAAGGGCGGCCGCAAGGTGCTCATTCCCGTGGACGACATTCGCTTTATCATGGCCAAGGACGATTACTCCTGCATCTATACCGTCGATGATCGCTTTTTGTCGACGACCTCGCTGGCGCAGTTTGAGGCCAAGCTCTGCGATTTTGGCTTCTTCCGTGTTCACCGCCGCTATATCGTCAACTTGGCGTGCGTCACGGATGTCGAGACGGTGCCCTCGGGTGCCATCCAGCTGGGCATTACGGGCGTCGACGAACGCGTGCCGGTTTCGCGCCGCCGCGTCGTGCCGCTTAAGAAGGCCCTGAGTCTCTAGCACACTGGCCCCGCAGCCCTGTAGACCCATCGTCTGCGGAGCCGTGGGGCCTTTTTGTATGTATCTGCCGAATCGTTTTTTGCGGAAGGGATCCCATGAACAGTGCAAGCGCCAAGCGCATCGACATCATCTCGGACACCCACGGCTATTTATCGCCTGCGCTCCTGGATGAGCTTGAGGGCGCAGACCTGATTATCCACGCCGGCGACCTCACGTCAGAGATGGATTACGAGCACCTATGCACTATCGCCCCCGTGCGGGCCGTACTGGGCAACAACGATTACTACCGCGACTATGGCCCCGATGTAGACCGTCTTGCGCTCTTTACCTACGAAGGCCTCAAATTCGCCGTAGCCCACTACCGCGAAGACCTTCCGGTGGGATCCGTAGACGTAGCCATCAACGGTCATACCCACGTAACCAAAGAAGCCCAAGTGGGCCGTTGCTTAGTCCTCAACCCGGGCAGCGCCAGCTACCCCAGAGGCACCCGAGGCCCCACCATGGCCAGAATGCTAGTAAAAGACGGCAAGATCCTAAGCACCAAGTTTATTGACCTAGACTAACCGCAACAAAAACGGGGGATGCACAATGCATCCCCCGTTTTTGTTTAAGCCAAAGGCTGAAGTTCAACAAGATCCATCAGACCAACCCCGCCGAGGAGCACGCGGGCTAGCCGCGCAGCGGCGCACGCCCGCAAAACTGGTTGAATAATGTGACGGCAGGGAGGCTCTCCGGGGCTGAGGGCGGGGGTTAAGTTTGTCGCGAGTTCCGCACGCAAAGGAAAGCACTTAATGTGCTTTCCGTCTTGCGCAGGACTGTAGAGCAGCAAACTTAACCCCCGCCCTCAGCC
>DBFBEA010000060.1:0-16060 GCA_048248475.1 Collinsella sp.
TTTGCCGAGTCCTCGCCCCAGCTTGCCAACACCTGCTTGCCGTCGGTAAAGCAGATGGCAGAGGCGATAGTTTCGGACAGGATGATCTTAGAGGCGCCCAGGGCAGCTTCGGGCGTAAGGCCGCGCGACGTGTAGGCGAATATTTTTGAAGCGATGGCGAGCGTGCGGTCGGTTGCGCTCGATGTGAGGTCGTCGGGAACGACAAAGACGTACGAGAAGAAGAAGCACAGCATGACCAAGCCGGCAATGACGACAACGGCCGGAACGGGATTGGGATTATCGGTTAGATCCCAGATGAGCAGCAGGATAAGCAGCGGAACGACAATACCGAGCAAGATGGCTTGAACCACATGCTGAGCGGTACGAAAGACCTTGGTAGAGTTGTAGCTCTTGCCCAGAATCAGCCTATTGAGATCCACAGTCATCTCCTTCTTACTGACGCACCCCATAGCAATAAAGAGGGCCGCAAGCGACCCTCCCCATTGCATTATGCAATCAAATACTGTGTTTTACATCAAGCCATCGATGAACGGTAGCTTAGGCGCTGTACTTGTTTGCCTCGCCGAAGGTGCCGGCCTCGACAATCCAGCCGTCCTTCATGATGACGTCCATGTTGTCGGTGTTGAGCACGTGGATGTCGGCGGCGACGTCACCGTTGACGACCAGCAGGTCGGCGCACTTGCCGGCCTCGATGGAACCGGTCTCGTCCTCGATGTGGCACATCTTGGCACCGTTGAGGGTAGCGCAGGTGATGGTCTCGACCGGAGTGAAGCCGATCTTGTCGACGAACTCGTACATCTCCTCGATGGAACAGGTGCCGTACGGGGTGACGAAGGAGAAGGAGTCGGAGCCGATCGTCATGACGACGCCGCGCTTCTTGGCCTCGCGCAGGCAGTCGTAGTTGCGCTGCAGCTCCTTCTCGACCAGGGTGCCCTCGTACTTGTCGTGCAGCTCGGGGACGTAGACGGGCGGATAGGTGGCGTACCAGGTGGGCAGGAAGGCGATCGTCGGAGTGAAGAAGGTGCCCTGCTCGGCCATGAGGTCCATGGTGCGCTCATCGATATCGAAGCCGTGAATCAACTGCTCGCAGCCAAAGCGAACGGAATCGTAGGCAGCGGCGTGGTTGTTGTAGCAGTGGCTCCACACGGGGATGCCAACCATCTTTGCCTCTTCGACCACGGCCTGAATCTCCTCGGAGCAGTAGTGCTGGTCGCGGCCGGAGTCCCAACGCCAGATGCCGCCACCGGTAGCCCAGATCTTGATGGCATCGGGGTTCTCGCGCAGGCGGCGACGGACGGCCTTGCGCAGATCCCAAGGACCGTCGACCTGATCGCCCCAGGGGTGCGATTCCTTGTTGAGCTCCTGGCTGCAGTGGTGGGAGTCGCCGTGGCCGGCAACGCGGCAGAAGCCAAGGCCGGTGGCCAGAACGCGCGGGCCCTTGAAGACGCCCTTGTCGATGCAGTCACGGATCTGGATACCAAAGCGGCCGATCTCGCAGACGGTGGTGAGGCCGTGGGTGAGGCAGTCGTAGGCCTGCTTGACGGCGACGGCCTGCTTCTCGAGGAGCGGCTGCATGACCCAGTCAGTGTCATCGTCGGTCAAGTTGCCCGAGAAGTGCAGGTGGGTGTCGATCAGGCCGGGAAGGACGGTCTTGCCGGCGGCGTCGATGACCTCAACGCCCTCGGGAAGGTCCTGCATGGCGCCGGCGTACTCGATCTTGCCGTTGTCGTCGACGAGAACGAGGGAGTTCTCGACCGGCTCGGCGCCGGTACCGTCGATGAGCTTGCCGCCAACGATTGCATACTTAGTGGACATGGTTCCTCCTTATGGATCCATATAGTGGGCGAGGCCGTGTTGGGTTAAGGCCTCACAAAGCTACCCAAGTGGCGCCGGGTTCGGTGCGCGGAAGAGAGGGTCCCGCGCACCTGATCCGCCCCGGCTCGGCGTTACTTTTTGCGGGAATTGGTGAAGGCCATGAGAGCCAGGCCGACGGCCAGCCAGCCGATCACGATGCTCCACTCCACCATGTTGAGAGAGGCGGGAGAGAACGGAATCACGAGCAGGCCGATGATGATAGCGCAGGCAGCGATAGCGAGGCCGATGCCAAACTTGCCGCCGGGCACCTCGTAGGGACGAGGCAGGTCGGGCTCGGTGAAGCGCATGCGCAGGCAAGCGAGGGCGACCATGCCGCAGGAGAAGATGAAGGCGAGAGCCGACACGTTGGTCAGAGGGATGAGCATGTTCTTGCCCAGGAACGGACCGACGACGGTGATGACACCCAGGACGACGCAGGCGAGCTTGGGGGCGCCGGACTTGGGGTCGACCTCGGCGAACTGCTCGGGCAGCTGGCCCTTGCGGCCCATGGCGAGCATGATGCGGCTCGTGGCGCCGTAGAAGGAGTTCATCGGGCCCATGGGTCCAAGCGTGGCGATGACGAGCATGGCCAGGTACAGGAGCATGTTGATGCCCTTGAGGCAGGCGAGCGCGGGAACCGGGCTCTTAACGAACTCATGCCAGTCGAGGATGGTGCCGAACGAGTAGATGCAGACCATGTAGAAGCCGCCAGCGGCCAGCAGGGCCAGGGAGATGATCTTGCCGAACTTGTTCCAGTTGAGGCCCTCGGCTGCTTCCTCAGCCTGCTGAGGAATGGTGTCGAAGCCAGCGTAGAAGAACGGGGTCAGAACCAGGACCGACACGATGCCGGCAAACAGGCTGGAGCTCTCGGTAGCGGCCTTGCCGCCGCCAGCGCCGGTGACCTGGGAGAACACGGGCATGGCATTGTCCGGCGAGCCGGTGAACAGCGAGACGCCCATGGCGAGCAGCATGCCGCAGAGCAGGGCTTTGGTCAGGAAGGCCTGGAGCTTGGCAGCCGAGCTGGCACCGCGGAAATTGAGGAAGATGACGTAGACTGCAAAGCCGAGCGCGATCAGCGTCGGGAACAGGTAAACGTCGGCCCCCAGGATGGTGTAGAGCTTGACGGCGCGCAGCCACTCAAGGCCGGGCAGGCTGCCGAACATTTCGGACACGAGGGTCGAAATGGCGATGGCCTCCCACGGGCACAGGATGCCGTTGCCCAGGGCCAAAAGCCATCCGGTGATGTAGCTCAGCGTACGGCCAAAGCTACGATCGACATACTCGACAATGCCGCCCGAGATGGGGATAGCAGCCGTGAGCTCACCGAAAACAGCTCCGACGGGCACGAGGAAGATTGCACCCAAGAGGAATGCGATCATAGCGGGAACGGGACCGCCGCCCACGACCATCCAGTCGCCGACCTGCAGAACCCAACCGGTACCGATGATGGCACCAAAGCCGATGGTGAAGAAGTTCCAGAGCGAAAGCGTTTTCTTCATGCCGCCGTTATCCTCGACTGCAACTTCTGCGTTCTTGTCCGCCATTGTTCCCCTCCTTTCCTGTTTGACGCCCTTGGCGTCACCCCTTGCGCGGTCCGTTTTGCCGCGCGCTTTTATTCCATGGCTTTAAGATACGGCCTTGGCGCAGCAGCGCCGCTCGCAGCTCGACCGAAGGCAGAATTGCAAAACGAGCGGCACCGTTTTTGGGACGAACGGCGGGAGACGTCATTCGTCTTGGACGCTTTCATCTTGTCTGCTTTTGAATACCTGTTGCCGTGACGCTTGGCGCGCGGCGCGGCAACGTTCATACCATTTGTCAGGCTTTTGGCGCACATACCCATGTGTCGTGCATCTTTTTATGTAGGATAGACAAGTTACACATGAGGCAAGGTGATTCGAATGGCATACGGATACAATGACGGCGACCAACGGCCACAAAGCGTGCGCCTTGCCGGCCGCACCACGCCAACGCCCAGAAGCACCTCCGACAACGACAACCCGCAGCGCCCCCAAGAGCAGCCCGGGGCTTCTTCGCGGCAACAAAGCCGTACCGTGCAGCAGTCACACCGCGTGAGTACGAGCACACGCCAACGCCAGACCGACACATCGCAGCCACGCCGCTACGATCGCCGTAAGACCGACTACTACGTCAAGCGCTCCTTTTCGCGACCTCAACGCGATCGCGGCAATTCCGCCCCTCACCCCGCGTCGCACACCACAAGCCACGCGCTTCCGGCCCGCCGCCTACGCCTTGCGCTTTGCTCCATTGCCGCCTGCCTCGTCTTTGTGTTTTTGGGATCCTGTATCTCCCACGGATCAGCCGGTCTTGAGCCCACTGCCGAGGACAAGCTGCTTAAAGCTCCCGTCGCGCCCGGTTACTCCTTTGCGTTTTCGACCCCACGCTCGCAATGGCAGGCCGGCACCATGCCCCACATCTACCAAATTGACCCCGCATGGTCGGAGCTGCCCTATGCCGGTGGCACTATTCGCGAAAACGCTTGCGGTCCCACTTGCCTCACCATGGTCTATATCTTTAAGACCGGCCACACCGATAAGACGCCGGTCGATATATGCGCACTGGCCGAAGCCGGCAACTACGCCCCCACTGGTGCCACCGAGTGGTCGTTTATGACAAGCGGTGCGTGGCAGCTGGGGCTCAACGGAACACAGCTCTATAACAATCGCGAATCGATTACCCAAGCACTTCGCTCGGGTGCGCCCGTCATCGCCGCAGTGCGCCCCGGTACGTTTACCAACGTAGGCCACTACATCGTGCTCTACGGCATCGACGATGCCAACCAAATTGGCGTCTACGACCCCAACTCGGCCAGCCGCAGCGCCCGCCGCTGGGGCGTCGTAGAGGTCCTCAACGAAGTCGAAGCCATGTGGGCCTACTACTAGTCATTGGGGACAGACTTAAATGAGTGGTCATTGGGGACGCTCTTGTTTGACTAGTCATTTAAGAACGTCCCCAATGACTAAGAACGTCCCCAATGACTAGGTGAATAGCAAAAGCCCCGCAGTCGGAGCGGACTGCGGGGCTCATGAAGAGAGGCTAGTTTGTGGGCGTCTTGCCTGGCGCCCACGAGAGAGGCAATGGAGTAGAGGCTACTCGTGGATGCGGGTACCGGAGAGGCCGGCCATGGTCTCGGCGGCCTTGTCCAGGGCGCCGATGATGCAGGTGCGGCCCTTGCGGGAACGGGCGAACTTGATGGCGGCGCGGACCTTGGGCTCCATGGAACCCTTGCCGAACTGGCCCTCGTCGGCCAGGCGCTCGGCCTCGTCGGCGGTGATGTCCTCGAGCTCCTCCTGGTTGGGCTTGCCGAAGTTGATGGCGACATGCTCAACGGCGGTCAGCAGGAACAGAACGTCGGCGTCGCAGTCCTCGGCCAGCAGCTCGCCGCCCAGGTCCTTGTCGATGACGGCGGGGACGCCCTTGTAGCAGCCCTTGTTCTCATAGTCGCGGACGACGGGGATGCCGCCGCCACCGCAGGCGATGACGATGAACTCGTTGTCGAGCAGGTTGAGGATGGAGTCGGCCTCGACGATCTTCTTGGGATCGGGGGAGGCGACGACGCGACGCCAGCCGCGGCCGGAATCCTCGACGAAGACCTTGGAAGGATCCTCGGCCATGAACTCCTTGGCCTGCTCCTCGGTGTAGAACGGGCCGATCGGCTTGGTCGGGTTCTTGAACGCGGGATCGTCCGGGTCGCACTCGATCTGGGTGACGACGGTTGCGGCGTGCCAACGCTTATAGCGCTTGTGCATCTCGCGGCCGATGCCCTGCTGCAGGTGATAACCAATGTAGCCCTGGGACATGGCGCCGCACTCGGGCAGCGGCATCTCGGGGGTACCGATGGCATCGTGGGCAGCGGCGAAGGCGTTCTGGATCATGCCGACCTGCGGGCCGTTGCCGTGGGTGATGATGATCTCGTTGCCCTGCTCGATGAGGCCGAGGAGGGCATGGGCGGTGTTGCTCACGGCCTCGATCTGCTCGACGGGGTTGTTGCCGAGGGCGTTGCCGCCAAGGGCGACGACAATACGATCGGGCTTGCCAAGAGGCTTAGACATTGCTGGAATCCTTTCTGTAAAAGGCCTACAACCCATTAATAACCCGCGTCCGTGCGATACGCGAGTTTATTAAGGTTTATATTCTCTTTATCGCTCATTTTATTCATTTTGAAAATAGCGGAACGGTGAACGGTCGTTTTTATCCGCTCAGCGTACAGAACCCCAGCTCAAGCATATCTACGCCATTTACGTGCAACTTTATTTTAATAGAGCAGGGATTAGACCAGATTATGCAAACTATATCTTTGCTAAACACAAAACAGACAGCGCAATATCTTACTCGCACTATACGAGATTCTATGCACATATAAGTCGAGTATGCACCCCTGCAAAAACAAGGGGCTTTTCATCCAACAAAAGGAATAAAGAAGAGCTCCGAAAAAGCGGCAACGGCCAAGTCCCCCATCCATCCCCAAAGTGGCGCGAGGTTTCGCGGCAAAGCCGCGAAACAGCGAAGGGGGACGGAATACCCGGCCAACTACGTCCTTCATCCGCCCACACAATCCGAGGACGTAGTCGTAGCAGGATCTGAGGGCTGACCTTCGCGGACACCCCGCAGGATGAAAGAACCCCCGCCGCACGTAGTGCGCAGCGGGGGTTCTTTCATGTCCGAGGACGTCCGCGAAGGTTAGCCCTCAGGTCCTGCGGTGGGAGACCTAGGCCTCGTTGTACACCGTCTTGAGCTTCAGCAGGTGCTGATAGCGGTCCATAGCGGCCTGCTCGTTCTCCTTGAAGAGCTCCTCGGCGCGCTCGGGGAAGGAACGCGTCAGCGAAGCGTAACGGGCCTCGTTCATCAGGAACTCCTGATAACCGCCCGCGGGCTCCTTGGAATCGAGCGAGAACTTCTTGCCGGCAGCAGCCTCGGGGTTGAAGCGGAAGAGGTTCCAGTAACCGCACTCGACAGCCTTCTTCATCTCGGCCTGGCAGTTCTGCATGCCACCCTTCTTGATGGAGTGCATCTCGCAGGGGCTGTAGCCGATGATGAGGGACGGACCGTCGTAGGCCTCGGCCTCGTGGATGGCCTTGAGGGTCTGAGCCGGGTTGGCGCCCATGGCGACCTGCGCCACGTAGACGTAGCCGTAGCTCATGGCGATCTCGGCCAGGGACTTCTTCTTGGTCACCTTACCGGCAGCGGCGAACTGAGCGACCTGACCCAGGTTCGAGGCCTTGGAGGCCTGACCGCCGGTGTTGGAGTAGACCTCGGTGTCGAAGACGAAGACGTTGACGTTGTGGCCGGAAGCCAGGACGTGGTCCAGGCCACCGAAGCCGATGTCGTAGGCCCAGCCGTCGCCGCCGAAGATCCAGAAGGACTTCTTGGTGAGGTAAGCCTTGTCGGCGAGGATCGCCTTGGAGGCGTCGCAGCCGCACTTCTCGAGCTCGGCAACGTAGGCGGCGGCAGCGGTCTTAGAGGCCTCGGCGTCGTTGACGGAGTCGATCCAAGCCTGACCGGCGGCCTTGAGCTCGTCGGACGGACCGTCAGCGGCGATGATCTCCTGCGTAGCAGCGATCAGCTTCTTCTGAACGGCCTCGTAGCCAACGGCCATGCCCAGACCGTGCTCGGCATTGTCCTCGAACAGGGAGTTGTTCCACGCCGGGCCGTGACCGTCCTTGTCCTTGCAGTAAGGAGCGGTGGCAGCGGGGTTGCCCCAAATGGAGGAGCAGCCGGTGGCGTTGGAAATGAACATGCGGTCGCCGGCGACCTGGGTCACCAGACGTGCATAGGCGGTCTCGGCGCAGCCGGCGCAGGAGCCGGAGAACTCCAGGTAGGGCTGCTTAAACTGGCTGCCCTTGACGTTGGCCGCGATGAGCTCCTTCTTCTCGGAGACGTTCTCGACCATGTAGTCCCAAACGGGCTGCTGGTCCATCTCCTGCTCGGTGGGAACCATCTCGAGGGCGCCCTTGGGGCAAACCTTGACGCAGTTGGTGCAACCCATGCAGTCGAGCGGGGACACAGCCATGGTGAACTTCATGCCCTTGGCCTTGGGGCCCATGGCGTCGAGCGTGCGGGTAGCCTCGGGCGCGGCGGCAGCCTCGTCCTCGGTCAACGCGAACGGACGGATGGTGGCATGCGGGCACACGTAGGCGCACTGGTTGCACTGGATGCACTTGGTCTCGTCCCAGTGGGGAACGACCACGGCGACGCCGCGCTTCTCGTATGCGGAGGCGCCCAGCTCAAACTGGCCGTCGGCGCAATCGACGAAGGCGGAAACAGGCAGGCTGTCGCCGTCCATGCGATCGATGGGCTCGAGCAGGTTCTTGACCTGCTGGGCGATAGCGGACTTGGTCTCCTCGGAGAGCTCGACGGGAGCGGCATCCTCGGCGGTAGCCCAGTCGGCCGGAACCTCGAACTTACGGAAGGCGGTAGCGCCGGCATCGATGGCCTTGTGGTTGGCGTCGACGATAGCCTGGCCCTTCTTCATGTAGGACTTGGTAGCCGCGTCCTTCATGTACTGCAGGGCGTCCTCGGCGGGCAGGACCTTGGCCAGCGCGAAGAAGGCGGACTGGAGCACCGTGTTGGTGCGCTTGCCCATGCCGACCTTAGCGGCCAGGTCGATAGCGTCGATCAGGTAGACGTTGACGTTGTTGTTCGCGATGTAGCGCTTGGCCACGGCGGGCATGTGCTCGGCGAACTCCTCGTCGCTCCACTGGCAGTTGACCAGGAAGGTGCCGCCCGGCTTGACGTCGCGGACCATCTTGAAGCCCTTAACGATGTAGCTGGGGTTATGGCAGGCGACAAAGTCGGCCTTGGTCACGTAGTACGGCGAGCGAATCGGGGAATCACCAAAGCGCAGGTGCGAGACGGTGACGCCGCCGGTCTTCTTGGAGTCGTACTGGAAGTAGGCCTGGACGTACTTGTCGGTGTGGTCGCCGATGATCTTGATCGAGTTCTTGTTGGCGCCGACGGTACCGTCGCCACCCAGACCCCAGAACTTGCACTCGATGGTGCCGGGGGCTGCGGTGTTGGGCGCATCCTCGGCCTCGGGCAGGCTCAGGTTGGTCACGTCATCGACAATGCCGATGGTGAACTCGCGCTTGGGCTCGTCCTTCTTGAGCTCCTCGAAGACAGCGAGCGCGGACGCGGGAGGCGTGTCCTTGCTGCCCAGGCCATAACGGCCGCCGACGACCTTGATGCCCGTCTTGCCGGCCTCGTAGAGAGCGGAGACGACGTCCTGGTAGAGCGGCTCGCCGATGGAACCCGGCTCCTTGGTACGGTCCATGACGGCGATCTTCTGGACGGTCTCGGGGAGAACGTCGACGAAGTGCTTGATGGAGAACGGACGGAACAGACGGACCTTGACCAGGCCGACCTTCTCGCCGTGGGCGTTGAGGTAGTCGATGACTTCCTCGAGCACGTCGCAGAAGGAGCCCATGCACACGACGACGCGGTCGGCATCGGGAGCGCCGTAGTAGTTGAACAGGCCGTAATCGGTGCCGAGCTTCTCGTTGATCTTCTTCATGTAGCCCTCGACGACGGCGGGAAGCTCGTCGTAGACCTTGTTGCAGGCCTCACGGTTCTGGAAGAAGATATCGCCGTTCTCGTGGCTGCCGCGGGTGTGCGGGTGCTCAGGGTTGAGCGCGTGGTCGCGGAAAGCCTGGACGGCGTCCATGTCGCACATCTCGGCCAGATCCTTGTAGTCCCACATGGCGACCTTCTGGATCTCGTGGCTGGTGCGGAAGCCGTCGAAGAAGTTAAGGAACGGGGTCTTACCCTCGATGGCGGCAAGGTGAGCCACCGGCGAGAGGTCCATGACCTCCTGGACGTTGCCCTCGGCGAGCATGGCGAAACCGGTCTGGCGGCAGGCCATGACGTCGGAGTGATCGCCAAAGATGTTCAGGGCGTGGGAAGCGACGCAACGCGCGGAGACGTGGAAGACGCCCGGGAGCTGCTCGCCCGCGATCTTGTACATGTTCGGGATCATCAGGAGCAGACCCTGAGAAGCCGTGTAGGTGGTGGTCAGAGCACCGGCGCCCAGCGAACCGTGAACGGTACCGGCTGCACCTGCCTCGGACTCCATCTCGACGACCTTGACCGGGGTGCCGAAGATATTCTTGCGACCCTGGGCCGCCCACTGGTCGACATGGTCGGCCATCGGGCTGGACGGCGTAATGGGATAGATTCCCGCTACCTCGGTGTACGCATACGAAACATATGCGGCCGCCTCGTTGCCGTCCATAGACTTAAACTTACGCGCCATATACCCCTCTCCTCTCATATAGGTATACAGGCCCCGGCGATCGCCGGGATGTTGGCGTGATGGGATTTTCGCTGTTGCTTCCAATCATCTGGCAGGCAGGCTCAGCAGCAGGTACATGGCGTGGAGAGAAGGCATGCCGAGGCGAGGAGGGCTGCACGCGCTCCACAAGCCCAGCTACCCGTCTTGCACATGACCGAGCGCCGCAAAGGCCGCATGCCGGATGCTCCCGGGCACGCCCCGGCGATGGGAAGCGCCCGCAACGGAAATCCGCATGCGGGTTTATTGTACCCCGCCGTCAAGTGTAATTTCGGCAAATATAGGCGGGCGGTAAAGGTTTACCTTGGGTGACTGCCAAGGGCCAAAATGATCCCTTGGGGACGGAGGGACCATTTGGCAGGACTGGCTAAAGGGCACCGAAGAGAATGGCGTAGGTAGTGGATTCGCCGAGCTTGAGCTCGTCGCCGGGATTGAGTTGGGCGGAACGGCCGGGCTCGACCTGAATGCAGACGCGCGTGGCCCCGTTTACCACCACGGTTCCGTTGGTGGACGACAAGTCCTCGACGTGCCAGATATTTTGAGCATCGCACCAGATATGGGCATGGCGGGCCGAGACATCGTCGCCGACGTCGGTAATATCGCCCTCACCAGTGGCCAGCGCGCCAATCTCAACACCCTGCTCACTCGGCTGAATCCAGCGCGGGGCGCTCACGACAAAACTGTTTTGTACGCGCAGCAAGCCCAAGGGGTGCGCCGGGGCGGGTTCGCGTTCGCCCGCGGTCATCGACATGCCAAGCGAACGCGGCGTGGATGTTCCTCCGCCACAGGTCGCGTGCGCGTAGTCGATGGCATAGTTCACCGAGGACCGCACATCCGCCGAACAACCGACAGCGACAAACAGCACCAGCACGGCCTCGGCGCGCTCGGCGGGCATGAGTTCCGCCGCCTGGGACAGGCGATCGAGCGCGTTGCGATAGAGATTCGTGTCCTGGTGGCACTCTTCGAGCGCGCGTACCATCGGTTCACCTGCAGGACCGCACACCATATTGATCACAGCCGTGGAGTCCATGGGATTTCGCTGGCGCAGGGCCAGTTGCGACATAATGCGCGCAGCCGAGGTACCGTATTCGGCAAAGTAGCGCTGCTGAAGCGTGCCGACCGGCGCGCGAACGATAAAGCGGGAAACCCAAGAGCGATCGGCGGCTCGGCTCTGCGGGCTGCGGCCGTCGGCGAGCGGACGGGACGAAAGCACCAAGCCGCACAGCTCGATATGGCTCAGATGCGCCGCGCGCTTAAAGATGTCAAACATGGCCCCGCATGGGGTGAGCTCAACTTGAGATGCCATGACCTAGGCCTCCTTAGTCGTAGAAATAGAATCGGACGATACTTCGACAGGTCCGCCAAAAGTACGGGCAGCTGCGGCTCCACCGGCAAGCGGAGTCGCCATCTGGGCTTTTGTGCGTCGCGGTGCCGAAACGGGAAGTTCAAAGGCAAAGCCCATCGCAAGCAAAAACCACGTAAGCGTATAGGTTGCAACCAGAGCGGCAACAAGGCCGCCCATCACGGCGCGTTGGGAAAATACGCTACATGCAGCCACAACCAGCACCGGAACCTCGCAGGCAGAAAGCGCAAGCACACCCTGCAGGAAGCCCGAGCGCCGATCGCGCGCAAGCGCCCCCGCGGCAACGCCGGCTATGCCTGGCAGCGCCAACGCCAGTGCGGCAATAATACCCGGTAGCGACCCAGACCACACGAGCGATCCCAAAGTCGCCGTCACGCGAGCGCCCGACGCCAGCAGCGCGGCCGAAACCACGATCACAGCCCAAACCACGCCACAGACGACCGTCGCGCCGACCATCAGCGCGCGACGAACCGCGCGGCCAGACGCATCCATGGGGCACGGCGTGAGCGGCTCGCCGCGGAGCGAACGGCCGACATTTTGCGCATAGTGGTCACAAAACGCTGAGAGCGCCGCCTCGACCGCCGCCGGCTCGGGACGATCGTTTTGATGGCTGGACAGACAGGCCATCACCACGTCGAACAGCTGGGCATCGACAAACGCCAGCGCATCGCGTAGCTCTTCGGAATCCGGCTCAAGCCCTAGCTGCTGGGCCTGCTCGGCCGCGGCGAGCGCCACATCGGGCTCACGACGAAGCAGCTGAGTCAAATCACAACCGGGCGCATGGGCACCAATGGGATAGTCGGGCCGCGTGTCCATCTTGAGACGGTAGGGGCTCGCGATGTCGCGCGTCTTTTTGCGCGAACCCGAGGTGCCCGAAGTGCTCGGCGCGGCTTCGTATGGCGCGACGCCGGCAATGAGCTCGTAGACCGTGCTTGCCGCGGCATAGACGTCGATCGCCGGCGACATACGCAAAGCGCGCAGGGCGGGAATATCGTCGGTGAGCATCTCGGGCGGGGCATAGGCAACCGTCGCGCGACGCAGCGTGGCATAACGCTCCGTAAACGACGCCTTGCCGCCGGTACCGACCACGGCCGACGCAGGCTCAAGCGCCAGCGACGAGCCAAAGTCGATCAGGCACAGGTCAAAGGTGCCCTCGGCAAGCTGCCGGTCAAGCGGTAGACGCGCCGTGCGCACCATAATATTAGCGGGCGAGATATCGCGATGGACAAAGCCCTCGCCCACCAGGCTCATACGGCAGAGCAGATCGAACAGGTCGCGACCCAGACGCGCCGCCACAAGCGGCGACAGGCGTCCGGCATCGTCCACGGCAAGTCGCGAACGCAAGCGGGCAAGCGTCTCGCCCTCGACCCATTCCATGACAATTGCAGGCACACCGTCGACCTCGCCCCAGCCATAGAGGCGGGGAAAGCCCTTAAGGCCCGAAAGGGCGCGGTGGCATTCATATTCCTCGCGAAACGCTGCCTTGAACTTGGCGACCAGCGCCTCGTGAGCGGCATCGTCGTCGAACTCATCGCGCGCCGGCAAGATGAGCTGCTTGAGCGCCACGGCCTCGCCTTGGGCGTTGACAGCACGCGTCACGCGGCCGATACCGCCACGGCGCATGGTGGCATCGTCGGCAAACAGCATCGTAAAACGACGCAGATAGGCAGGCAGTTCCTCCTGACCGAGCGCAATGGCCGGCTCAAACCCGTCGACACGCGCCAGGCGCAGGCCGACCATGGGATCGCGACCGAGCGATTGTGGTGTGGTGGATACAAGATCGGTCATCATAGGGCAAGCGCCGCCACGTTATTGTTGAAGTTACCGAGCGCGACGTCATCATCGCCGTAATGGCCGACCCATTGACATAGGTTGGTGTAACAGCCCCACAGATTGGCATACTGCTGATACCACTTTGACCGGGGCGAGAATGTCTGACGACCGAACTCGGCTCGAATGACAAACATCTCCCCGACCAGGCTGTCGCACGGCCTGGGATCTCCCGTAGAGTTATAGGTCGAGACCACGTCATTGGCACGAGAAACATAGCCGTCGAGCATGTTGTACTTGGTCACAAGCCAACTGTGAATGTTCTCTTCCTCAGCAGCGGAAAGGGCATCGGAGTTTGCACTGTTGTCAGTGTTGCCGCCCGTCGAGCCGCCGTTTCCAGACCCTCCGGTAGAGGAACCCGACCCAGAGCCGCCGCCCGAACTCGATGAATCCGAGCCGGAGCCAGAAGTATCCGAGCTACCGGGCTTTCCGGACTGCTGGGCGTCCTGCTCCTTCTGCTGCTCGACCTTATTCACCGTTGCCGCCACGCTATTGTTGGACAACCGATCGATGATCTTGGTGTTGGTGAGCACGATGGTTTTGCCATTGGCAAGCGTGACTTCGTTGTCCGGGGCCTCGGCGCCGTCCGCATCGTCGGTGCCAAACACAATATGCGCGACCACACTTGCCCAAGCATATCCAGTCGTGGTACCCAGATCACTTTTGACCTCATGCCCCACGCGCGGTTCGCGTGCGGCATGCGCCTGCATCATGGACGGCACGGTCATGCCATAGGCAGAAACGCCAGCTATGACCAGCACCAGCGAGCACGATAGCAGTGCGTACGCCCGCGGCGCCAAGCCCAGTCGGCGTCGCATGCGCACCGCGGCGCCGCGCTTTGTCTGAGTGCCACCGGGCCGCACGCGTTCTCCTCCAAGAAAAACACGCCGCTCAGAAGCGGCGCATTCATTCAAATCCATATTTGAGTGTATCAGCGAACCCAAAAGGTTGCGCAACGAATGGGCAAATTAAGGATGCGAGCGGAAGCATCCATGCGATAAGCGGATACGAAGCATCTTTGTTGCACAACAAACTCACAGTCACACGGGGAAATTATGACTACCCCGTGCGTCGCGAGGAAAACATACGGCAGGAGCAGGCTCGCCACCTAAATCGCGCGACGGGCCTCGATGGCGCGGCCAAGCGTAAGCTCGTCGGCATACTCCAAGTCGCCGCCCACGGGAAGGCCGCTTGCCAGACGCGACACCTCGACGCCCAACGGCTTGATGGTACGGGCCAGATAGCTCGCCGTGGTCTCGCCCTCAATATTGGGGTTGGTGGCGATGATGACCTCATGGATATCCTCGTGGCCCAAGCGTGCCAGCAGCTCTCGAATGTGCAGCTGCTCGGGGCCAATCTTGTCCATGGGACTGATCACGCCGCCCAATACGTGGTAGAGGCCGTGGTAGCTGCCCGTGCGCTCGATCGCCTGGACATCGCGCGGCTCGCCCACCACGCAAATGCGAGTGGCATCGCGCATCGGGTCCTGGCAGATGGAGCACTCGTCGGCCGTGGCGTAGTTAAAGCAGCGGCTGCAAAAGTGGACCTCCTGCTTGACCTCCAGGATGGCCTCGGCCAGGCGGCGCGCCTCCTCGGCGTCGGCCTCCAACAGGTAATAGGCGATGCGCTGGGCCGACTTGGGACCAATGCCCGGCAGACGGCCCAGCTCATCGAGCAGTTTTTGCAGACTGTGATTCGCACTCATATATATGCGTGTCTTAGAACGGCATGCCCGGGATGTTGAGGCCGCCGGTGATGGCGCCCATCTGCTTGTTGGCGAGCTCGTTGACGCCGCGGACGGCCTCGTTGACGGCAGCCATGATCATATCCTGCAGCATATCGACGTCCTCGGGATCGAGCGCATCGGGATCGATGGTGAGGTTGACGAGCTCCATCTCGCCGTTAACGGTCACCTTGACCATGCCGCCGCCGGCAGAGGCGTCGACGGTCTGGGACTTGAGGTTCTCCTGCGCGGCGGCAAGCTGCTCCTGCATCTTGCGAGCCTGCTTCATCATCTGCTGCATGTTCATACCGGCCATGATGGCTCCTTTACGTGCGGCCGCACGCCGAGCTGCAAGGGCAGCCGGAGCACGGCGGGACTTTCAAACTCAAAAATCGTACCACGGCGCGCGGCGAGAGAGCGGGGCGGACGTGTTACCTCAGTCGATATACATGTCCTCCAATACAAACCGCACTCAAAGATTATGCAAGGTCGAATTATGCAAGGTTGCATAATATCGCACACTCAATCTAGTAGAGCCGAATCCGGCATTTCATGTGCGCCACTAAATAGCTAAATGCCGAACCGCTGCTCGAGGCGGCGCACATGGCGGCAGGGTATAATTTGATTGCCATAGATAGTAATTTGGAGGTGCCCCATGAATGCCCCCAACGCGCTCCAAAACATCCGCTCAAAACACCCCGTTGCATATGTGGTTCTCTATCTCTTTGTCGGCTGGGCATTGCTGGTTGTCATCACCCATGCCATAGCTTTTGGAGCAGAACTGCTGATAGCCAGCTCGGACCAGCCCGTCGTCAAATGGGAGACGACCGATGAGTGCACCGACGGAACCCGAACCGTCTACTACAACAGCCCGTCCCTCTATCAAGAGTTCAAGGTCAAGATAAAGGACTTCAAGATTGTCGATGCCGAGCTAGGCGTTTATTTGGCAATCGGAGCAACCATTAACGCCGAGCAAGTCGAGTACACG
>DBFBEA010000061.1:0-6369 GCA_048248475.1 Collinsella sp.
GGGCAGCTCGTGGTACATGGTGCCAAAGATGGTGTTGTTCTGGCAGATGTAAACGTAGTCGAGCCCGTCGCTCGCGGCCTCGGCGGCAATGCGCGCGTTGATGTCGGCCATGTCGGGGATGCGGTCGAAGTTGGTGTCCTCGGAGCTCGCGAGCAGCACGGCCTCGCCGTACTTGTCGGCTTCTTTGTATGCCTTGTTGGCAAAGTTGCCGGTCACGATGTAGCCGGCGCGGCCGCGGTGCATGAGGTTCATGGGGATGCCCGCAAACTGCAGCGTGGCGCCGCCCTGCAAAAACAGGACGCGGTAGTTGTTGGGGATGCTCAGCAGGCGGCGCAGAGTTGCCTCAGCGTCATCGATGATCTGCTGGTACATGCTAGATCGATGGCTCATCTCGAGCACGGACATGCCGCAACCGCGGTAGTCCATCATCTCGTCGGCGATCTCGGCGAGCACGCTTGTGGGCAGTGCGGCCGGGCCAGCTGAGAAGTTGTGCACACGTGCCATCTTCTAGTCTCCCTTATAGTCGTTTGAACGTTCGGGATACTTTAGCACAGTGGAGCGCCAGGCGCGACCGCATCACGGTAAAACTCGACTACGCCGCTATGATTTACAGGATGGTTACATGGGGGAGGGATGCTTTACTCCTCAGGCAAATCCAAATCTGCGAGCGAAGGCATGAGGTTCTCTAGGCGCTTGAGCTCTTCGTCGCAAATTAGCTACCTCCTGCTCACTACGATGCCAGCGTGGCAATGACGGCTTCGTCGCCGGCGTATATTAGGGTGTTGCCATCGGGAATGATTGTTTGGCCGTCGCGCTTGAGCATCACCACAATAAACGGATGTTTGCCTTGTGGCACGTCGCGCAGGCGCTGGCCGGCCAGGCGACCGTGGGGCGTCACGGTGACCTCGCGCAGCGTAACTTCGGCACGCTCTTCGAACGTCGGCGCGGCCATCACCAGCAGGTCACCTTCCTCGATGACGGTACCGCCGTTGGGCAGCACCGGGTGCGCACCGTCGCGCAGCACCAGGACCACGAGCATGTTGGTGGCGCTGCCAATGTCCGCGAGCGAGCATCCGGCAAACGGATGTCCAGCGCCCACCTTGAGCTTTACAAACGACATGCCATCCTCGTCGCGGTAGTCGTTAAAGGTGCGGCGCACGTCGCCGGTCGCATCGATCATATCGAGCTTCTTCGCCACCGCCGGCAGCAGCGAACCCTGTACCACAATGCTCGACACGGCAATCACAAAGACCAGGTCAAATAGGTCGTGCCCACCGGGAACGCCGGCAACCACGGCAAAGAGACTAAAGACGACCGAAGCTGCTCCGCGCAGGCCCGCCCAGCTTACGAGCGCAACCTGGCGAGGGTTGGTCTTAAAGGGCGCCAACAGCATGCCCACGGCGATGGGGCGGCTCACGAAGAGCATAAACGCCATGAGCGCCAGGCCCGGCAGCAGCATCTGCGGCAGGCGTGCGGGCGTTACGAGCAGGCCGAGCAAGAAGAAGATCGTCATCTCCGCCATTTCGGTGAGGGTGTCAAAGAAGTGCGCCATCTCGACTTTGCCGGTGATGTCGCTGGCACCCAGCACAATGCCGGCCAGGTATACAGCCAAAAAGCCGTTGCCGCCCAGATAGCTTGGTAGCGCGTAGGCGACGATCGCCACGGCGAACAAAAAGATGGTCTGCGCGCCCTCGGCCGTTGCGTGCGCGCGTTCAATCAGGCGGCCCGCCGCCCAGCCGATGGCAAGGCCCAGGCCCGCGCCCAGGATAATCTGCTTGGCCAGCAGTGCGGGAATGTTGATGTCGCCGCCGGCCGCGAGTGTGGCGAGCACGGCGGTGAGCATGTAGGCGACGGGGTCGTTGGAGCCCGATTCGACCTCGAGTAGCGAGTCGGTGCCGCCCCTCAGCGACAGGTTGTGCTCGCGCAGCACGCTAAAGACGCTGGCCGCGTCGGTGGATGCCACGACCGATCCCAACAGCAGGCCGTCGATCCAGTTGAACCCCAGCGCGAAGTGGGCGAACACGCCGGTGATGCCGGCAGTGATGACGACGCCGAGCGTGCTCAGCAGCACCGCCGGCACAGCGACGGGTTTGGCACGGTCGATATTGGTGTTAAAGCCGCCGTAGAACATGATGAACAGCAGCGCCGTGCTGCAGACGGTTTCGGTGAGCGCATAGTCGCTAAAGTCGATATGCGCCGGGCCGTTGACGCCCAACAGCATGCCGAGCGCGATAAAGATGAGCAGGGTGGGGAAGGGGAGCTTTTTGCCGACGGGTTTGATGGTCAGGCACAGAATGATGACGAGGCCGATAAAGAGAAGGATCTGGTTCATGGATGGTGTCCGCTCCTGGTTGGTTGGCGTGGCACGGTCAGTTGCCTGCGGTTATTTGTACCCAAAGATGGTGGGTTTATGGGGTTGGATTGCGGGCGTGCGCGATATCGTCATAGACGGCTGCCGTCTTTGCCTCTGCTCGGAAACCCTTTCCAGCTTTATTGCAACGGAGTACAATGGGTAACGTTTAAGTTCAACTTGAAGTTTTAGTTGCGGCGCCGGGCTTCGGCCGCAATGCAAGGAGAGGCGTACCATGGCGATCTATGTGACATCTGATGCTCACGGGCACGTGCGTGCGCTTGACGAAGCCCTGTCTAAGATCTCGTTGACGTCCGACGACACGCTGTACGTGCTGGGCGACATGATCGATCGCGGGCCCGATCCGGTCGGCGTTATTAAGCTCGTGCGCTCGCTGCCCAACGCCCACGTGCTCAAGGGTAATCACGAGCAGATCATGCTCGATGCCATCATTGGCCAGGATCCGCTCGATGCCGAGACCTGGGATATCAACGGTGGTTGGACGACGCGCGAGCAGCTCAACGACATGGAATTTGAGGCATACGAGGAGCTCGTGCGATGGATGGCCGCGCTGCCGCTCTACGCAGTGGTCGAGACCGAGGAGCGCCCGTATCTGCTGGTACATGCTGGAATCGAGATGAAGGCGGCGCGCGCGTTTTTGCTTGAGCATGGCGTCGATTGTGCCGATGGCGTCGGAGCGGTGGGTGCCGATCGCGAGCTGTTGCAGCAGATGCTCGCGGTGCAGTCGTCCGATGACCTGCTATGGATTCGTCACGGCTATTGGGATGTGCCGACCGGGCTGCTTTCTGCCGAGGGCAAGGGCCCGGTCGTGGTGAGCGGTCACACGCCCACGGTATCGCTTGGGCGCTATTGCGAGGTCGGTGGTCTGGCGGGGCTCGATGAGGAATCGGGACGCGGGCAGATCGTGCGCTTGGGCGGCGAGGACACTGCCGGCGTGCCCGATCGCATCGACATCGACTGCGCCGCCGCCACCGGCTCCGAGTTCGGCCGCGTGGGCATCCTGCGCCTGGACGACGGGGCCGAGTTCTACGCGAACATCAACCCGGGCGAATAACCTTGTTCCGCCGATCTACCGTAGCTAATTTGGGACGGGGCTTTTTTGACTACTTTCGGAGAGTAGCGCCTTCTTGCTCGGTAAGCGCTAGAAATGAGGAGCGTCTGCGTCCTCGACAGCGCGAAAATGCTCGAAAAACCGTCGCAACGGAGTCAAACGACGTCGCGGCGGTTCTTTTTTGGCTGCCCGCTTGCTAAGTGAGTAGACTTTTTTGGAAATGCCGAGCACCCAACATATTTGCCTCAATAAAACCGCAGGTCACAGACTTGTGCTCTGTTGGTGTGGTCGGGGATTCGGTAAAAGTCTACTCACTTAGTTTTGCGTGATGAATATTGTCCGCAACGAGACCCCAGACGGGGTGATTCCATCGCAAATTCCGGTGACCGGGCAGCTAATTAGGCGCCGTATGGGTTGCGGTCGCGTTCGATGCGTTGGCGGATGCGGCGGTACTCGATTATCAGCAGCACCAGGAGTAGGGCCATGATGGCTAGGTAGCTCACTACAGCGCCCATCAGACCCAGCAGCTTAATCGGGATCACCGGCAGCACCACGCTTACGGCGAAGCAGATCAGGTAGATCTTGGTGACGTCTCTAGCGTGGCGTAGCACCGTGATGATGGCGTAGATAAAGTCGATGGCCGCGGTGACGCCGCCGGCGACGACCATCAGCAGCGCCAGCGTACGGTAGCGCTCAAAGCTGAGGCCGTACATAAAGCTCATGAGGGGAATACCGGGACCTGCCATAAATGCGGCGCACATGCCGGTGATGACCACGATCAGCGCCATAACGGCAACAATAATCAGGTCAAAGCGACGACGCTTGCGAGGATTAGCCCAAATGTTCGACAAGCGCAGGAGCTGCGGTTTATAGATAAATCCAATGCTCAGCAAAATAGCCTGCGCAGGAAAGAACAGGGCATTAAAGTACAGCTGATATTTGTATGCCAGCGTGCCTTCCATCACAAACTTGGGCATGCTCTCGATAAGGTTGAACAGGAACAGTGCACCAAAGAGCGGGGCGCACTGGACAAACAGGTGGCCGACCTCGCGCAGGCTCACGCGGCGCGATTTTTCGGTCTCGAGCAGGGCGAGCGGCGCGGTGACCAGCACGAGCGAGGCGATCGCGGTGACACCCATGTCCATGGCCGCGATGGGCATGCTGCGCGTGAGGAACAGCGCCACGCTGAAGACCGCGATGACGCCGACGGAGCGTAGCGTTTGGCTCATTCCAGCCAAGTAGAGTTTGTCGGCCTGCTGCAGGCGGCCTTCGTACACGTCGGCGACGCCGTCGATGACCTTATACAGGTAGACGCCCAGGCCGATCGTCGCCATCTGCGCGTCATAGCCGCGGGCGCTGCTATACATGAGGCCGCAGCCTAGGGCGAGCGCTCCGCAGATCCAACGATTGAGCTGGTAGGAGGCGAAGGACGTCTTTTCGTCGATGTCCGAGACCTGGAAATTGCGCACGCCGTAGTTGCACGCGATCATGATGAGCGTGCCGGTGACAAAGGCGATGGAGAACTTGCCGGCTTCTTCGGCGCCCACGAGCTGCGTAGACACGATGGTGAGCAGCGGAAACGCCAAGCCCCACACGGCGGTGCCGAGAGCGTTCCAAAGGTAATCGCGGCGGGTGGCGTGCTCCTCGTATTCCGCTTCCTGCATGGAGAACCCGCCGCCGTAGACGGCGCCGAGCAGACGGTTCCACCAAGCGTTGACCATGCGGCGGACGGGGCCGGGCTCCCGATCGCGTTCGCGCCGGCGACGTGTGGCTTGGCTGCTATCGGGCCCGCCGGCGTTGCGCTGACTCAGCTCTTTGATGCGTGCGAGTTCCTCGGCAGTGTGCGAGGCAGGGAAGAGGCCGTTCTCGATGCGGCCGCCCTGGGCCTTCGCGGCGCCGTCTCTCGATGCAGCGGGGTTGGAGACGCCGTTGCGGCGAGCGATGGCGCGGCGAATGCTATCGAGGGGCGTGATGCTCAAAGCGGAGTCCTTTCTATTGCTGCGCTTTAGTATAGACGCGACGGTGTTCGTTCGTGTTTTTGAACGGATTGTTCAATAATTTCGGCGGGCGGCTGTAATTTGTCGGTAAACGTGCGGTATCCTGTTGAAGTTTTGTGACACCCCCGATGCCGCCCACGCGGTACCAAGGAGCTTCTACCTATGGACGTCGCCGCATTCTTACTGGCTCTTGTGCCGATTATTTGGCTGGTCGTGATGCTGCTGTGCTTTAAATGGCCAGCTTGGAAGGCCGCTATCGGATCGTTTGTCCTTTTGTGCTTGCTTGCCTTCGCATGGTGGCACCTGCCGGCAGCGCAGATCGCGACCGCCTCGCTCGAAGGTTTTTTGATGGCTCTGTGGCCCATCGTCCTGGTGATCATCGCCGCGGTGTTCACGTATAACCTGTGCGTTCGTACGGGCGCCATGGACGTGATCGGCAGCATGATCACCTCCATCAGCAGCGACCGCCGTCTGCTGGCGCTGCTCGTGGCTTGGTGCTTCGGTGGCTTTATGGAGGGCATGGCCGGCTTCGGTACCGCTGTCGCCATTCCCGCCGGCATGCTCGCGGGCCTGGGCTTTGAGGCCGTGCCTGCCGTGCTCATCTGCCTGCTGGCCAACGGCGTGCCCACGCCCTACGGCTCCATCGGCATCCCCACGGTGTCCGTTGCCGACCTGGTGGGTTTGGATTCCCTTCACCTAGCGACCGTTCAGCTGGTGCAGCTCGCGCCGTTCTTTGTGGTGATGCCGCTATTTATTGTGCTGGTTGCGGGCCGTGTTGCCGATGACCAGGGCAATGCCGCGAGTGTGGGCGAGCGTCTGCACGGTGTTGCCGGCGTGGCGTTGCTCTCCGGCGTGTCGTTTGTCGGCGCGGCTCTGGTCGTTGCCATGTTTGTGGGCCCCGAGCTGGCCGTGGTCGTAGGATCCATCGTTTCGCTCGCGCTGACAGCTGC
>DBFBEA010000062.1:0-3982 GCA_048248475.1 Collinsella sp.
ATAAGCCGTTGCTGTTGGCGCAACATGCGCTCGGCTTGTTGCTGCGGAGTCTCAAGAAACAGATCCATGCTGGCCTCCAAAATCGGAGCATTCGACGCTTACGACCAGCATCCCGCACCGCCATGACCGCGACAACGCAATCGCCGGCAATAGCCACAAAGTTTCTTTTGCTCAAAAGCCATCGAAAAGCCCAACAACTCCCCTACCAGCACTTTCTCTGAGCTTTTTTCGCCATCAATCTTTTGGACTTCCGCCTTTACGCCAACTGACCAAAATCTAACCAAAAGCTTGACGAAAAATGTGGAAACAGGGACCCATACAAAAACGTGCCGTCCCAAAAGGGGCGGCACGCAAACTTCTAATCAGCCTTACATGCCCGCAAGGCCTCGGGCGGCGGTGGCGCACATAAACGCCAAGGCTAAAATCACGAGCGAGCCCGCGATGTCTGCCAGCACGCCCATTGCACGGCGTTCAAACAACCAGCTCTCAAAGTGCGGGGCGACGTTGCGCCAAACACGCCACAGCAAGATGCCCATACCGATGACGCCCGGGATATTGAGCAGTAGGATCTCTGAGCACAAAAGACCGATCAGGTTACCGGCGGCAAAGCCCGCATCACCCTCGCAGTATTTGCGGTAGACCATATACAGCATGTACGCCACAAACGGCTGCAAGCACGCAGAAATAAACGAGACCACCATCGAGGGGTCCTGCGAAAAGACCTCGGTGAGTTTATCGACACTCGTGGCGTCCTTCGAAGCCAAGAATAAACCGATAACCACAAGGGGCACCACGCCCAAAATTACCTCGACCAGAGTAAACAACTTGGCAGTCAAATCCTCACTAGCCGAATTCAAATGAGGCGCCCACTCAGGATGAGCATGCGCGCCGACTTTCTTGTCCTTCTCAGCACGATCGGCCTTTTTACCCTCGGCAACCCGATGACCAGGATCCTTGCGAGTTCCCGCCGCAGCAACCCGAGCTCGAGACTTCTTGCCCATAAAAAACACCCCATCAGGTAGTAGATAAACTAAAAGTCGCCACCCAGTGTACCCCCTAAACAACGGCGCCGCCCCAACCCGGAGCAAGCCCCGTCAACCAAATAACCGAACCATCAACCAAATGGCCGCAACCCAATCCCTATACAAAACGTGCCGCCCAAAAGGGGCGGCACACAAACTTCTAATCAGCTTTTCAGTAACGAGCACGCGACGACCCGAAGCCGGAGCACAGGGCGGGGAAACACCTTTGCCTCGCGCGACCTGCGGAGCCGTGAGCGAGAGGGAAAGGTGTTTCCCCGCCCTGCGCCCCGCAGCAGCCAGCGCCAAGCGCTAGTAGTTCACCACCTGCTCCTCAAAGTACGCCTTGGGGTGGTTACACACCGGGCACACCTCAGGCGCCTCGGCACCAACGTGCAGGTGCCCGCAGTTCAGGCACTTCCATACCTTCACGCCCTCACGCTCAAACACCTCGCCCGACTCGATGCGCTCGACGAGTTTGTTGTAGCGCTCCTCGTGGGCCTTCTCGACGGCGGCGACACCACGGAACTTCTCGGCGATCTCGGCAAAGCCCTCCTCCTCGGCGGTCTTGGCGAACTCGTCGTACATCGTGGTCCACTCGTAGTTCTCGCCCGCGGCGGCGTCGCGCAGGTTGTCCAGAGTGCCCGGAACGGCGCCGTCGTGCAGATACTTAAACCACAGCTTGGCGTGCTCGGACTCGTTGCCCGCCGTCTCGGCAAAGATATTCGAGATCTGAACGTAGCCATCCTTCTTGGCCTTAGATGCGTAGTAGCGATACTTGGTGTGTGCCTGGGACTCACCGGCAAAAGCGGTCTCGAGGTTCTTCTTGGTTTGGGAATTCTCAAAATCCATAGGTGTACTTCCCTTCAACACGTGCCGCCCATAGGCTTTGAGCGACCTTGTCTTTAGGATGCCCTCAAGCCGCGAATTTAAACCTTACAATCCCGTTCTTCAGATTTGAGCGGGCTACACACTCAACCAACGATCGTCCTCGGCTCGGCAAAAGCCCTCACGCTCCAGGTCGGCTAGAATGCCCGCGATCAAGTCGCGCTCGACCGGCCCACGCCCAGCCGCCGCTTCCATCTCGTTAACGCCCGCCACGGCATCAGCAAGCGTAATCCCCGCCGGCTGGCCATCGCGCGCTGCCAGCAACATACGCACGATATGCGCGCGCTTTTGGCGACGCGAGCCCTCAAACTTTGATTGACGGCTATAGCCCGCCGAGCGCCTGGACGGATTGGGCAACGTCTTTTTTAGATATGCGCCATAATCTAGCAGCGCGTAATACCACGCGCGCGGCGTGTCGGCATCGTCTTGAGGCGCGGCAAAGGGCGCGATCTCATCCGCCACCGCACCGGGGGCCGCCGGACAGGCGGCTTGAATCAGCGGCACCAGCTCGCGATCGGGAACAGCCGGCACATCGGGAAAGAAATGATGCAAAAAGACCGTGCGCACGTTGGTCTCCAGATACACACCCGGAAGATCAAACGCAAACGACCGGATACCCTGCGCCGTTGCCGGGCCAATACCAGGCAGAGCGACCAAGTCACGCGTCTCACGCGGAAACTCCCCGTCCCAGTCCTCTACAACGCGCTGAGCGGCCCCATGAAGCGCCAGAGCGCGTCGGTTGTAGCCCATGCCCTGCCAAGCGTCCAAAACATCGGAAGGCGCGGCCTGGGCAAGCGCTTGCACAGTCGGAAAACGATCGAGCCACACCGGCATGCGTGCCTCCACACGCGGCACCTGCGTTTGCTGCAGCATGACCTCAGAAAGCCAAATGATGTACGGATCGCGTGTGCGGCGCCACGGAAGGTCGCGATAACGCAGGACCCCTTCCGAACGAATCATCGAACGAAAGGGGTCCTGAATCATGGCTATGCTCCTTATGCGGCGCTATTCCTCCCGACAAGCGCACGCGCAGGTGGCGTACTCGGGAAACGCTTCGCGGTCGGCGAACTTGGGATCGACGGCCGGGAACTGGCGGTGAGCGACGATGTCGCCGAGCGAAACGGAATCGAGGTAGTCGCGCATCAACGCCTGAGCTCCGGCCCACAGGGGATGATAGCAGCACGCGCCCATGCGCGCACAGTCACCATCGGGGGCGGTGCAGTCGTTCATAACCATAGGACCCTGAACGGCCTCGACGACCTGGCGGATAGTGACGTCGTCCGGACTGACCTTGAGACGCATGCCACCGTGGACGCCACGCAGGCTCTCCACAATACCGGCCTGGACCAAACCGTGCTGAATCGAGCGGGCAAACGAATACGGGACATTGACCTCTTCGGCAGCGGTGCGAACAGAAAGCAAACGCTCCGGATCCTCAGCAAGCATCGCCAGCATACGAAGGGCGTAATCAGTCTTCCTCGATATGTCCATTTTTCCCCTTTCAAGGAATACGAACAGCTCGAACGAGCTCCGGGGCCGATCTTGTGTCGAGACGCTAAATGACCGCCAGGACATCCAAATGGTAAATCGGATATCCACTGAGTGCCGCGCTTGGAGCGAAATGCATCAAATGCGGCGCACAGTGCAATTTAGTATAACCTAACCCCCTGTCTCGTAGAACAGGTGTTGCGCAACAAAGCTGTTGTTCAGACAGATATACTTATTAGATTTTACTTGCGTTCCCGAAGGCGCGGGGATTCTGGGCGAAGATGCACCAGGGCGATCGTTCTATCGAAACAAAGTGCATCAAACGCAAAAAGCCACGTCCGAAGACGTGGCTTTAATTGCGTTGGCGGGAAGTACGGGGCTCGAACCCGCGACCTCCGACGTGACAGGCCGGCGCTCTAACCAAACTGAGCTAACTCCCCAGGCAGACGTTCGCGTTTGTTTCCGCTCGCGTGCGCTGCGGGGATTAGTATACACAGAAGTCTGTCCGCCGCGCAACAACTTTTTTGAAAAAATTTTTCGGGGCCATCCGGGAGGCTCTCCGGGGCTGAGGGCGGGGGTTAAGTTTG
>DBFBEA010000063.1:0-5745 GCA_048248475.1 Collinsella sp.
AGGTCGAGACGCATGAGCGAATCAACGGTGCCCGAGGTGGGGTCGAGGATGTCGATGAGGCGCTTGTGGGTGCGCATCTCGAACTGCTCACGGGAGTCCTTGTTCACGTGCGGCGAGCGGATAACCGTGTACAGGTTGCGCTCGGTGGGCAGGGGGACAGGACCGGAAACGCGAGCGCCGGTCTTCTGAGCGGTCTCGACGATGAGCTTCGCGGACTGATCGACGACCTCGTGATCATAGCCCTTGAGGCGAATGCGGATCTTCTGGGTAGCCAACTTAAACCTCCAAAGAGTGCGAGAGATGTTCTCGCGGATTACGTAACAGGGAGCTCGAACTTAGGCGTTCTTGCTCATGACCTCGTCCACGATGGACTTGGGCGCGGGCTCATAAGAGTCGAACTGCATCGTGTAGGATGCACGGCCCTGGGTCTGGGAGCGAAGGTCGGTAGCGTAACCGAACATCTCGCCCAGCGGCACCTTGGCACGGATGAGCTTGCTGTTCTTGCGATCCTCCATGCCCTCGATCTTGCCGCGGCGACCGGAGAGGTTGCCCATAACGTCGCCCATGTACTGCTCGGGGGTCTCGACCTCGACAGCCATGATCGGCTCGAGCAGCTGCGGATCGGACTTCTTGAGGGCGTCCTTGATAGCCATGGAACCGGCGATCTTGAAGGCGGCCTCGGAGGAGTCGACCTCGTGGTAAGAACCGTCGAACAGGGTGACCTTAACGTCGAGGACCGGGAAGCCGGCGATAACACCGGTGTTCAGGGCCTCCTGGATGCCCTTGTCGATGGACGGGATGTACTCCTTGGGCACGACGCCGCCGACGATAGCGTTGACGAACTCGTAGCCGAAGCCCTCCTCCATCTTCTCGAGCTTGATGACGGCGTGGCCATACTGACCGCGACCACCGGACTGACGGACGAACTTGCCCTCAGCCTTCTCGACGTCGTGACCAGCGGTCTCGCGGTAGGCAACCTGGGGCTTACCAACGTTAGCGTCAACCTTGAACTCGCGGAGCAGACGGTCGACGATGATCTCGAGGTGCAGCTCGCCCATGCCGGCGATGATGGTCTGGCCGGTCTCGTGGTTGGTGGACACCTGGAAGGTCGGGTCCTCCTCGGCGAGCTTGGTCAGAGCCAGGGACATCTTGTCCTGCTCGGCCTTGGTCTTGGGCTCGATGGCAACGTCGATAACGGGCTTAGCGAACTCGATCTTCTCGAGGACGATCTCCTTGCCCTCGGCGCACAGGGTGTCACCGGTGGTGGAGTTCTTGAAGCCGACGCAAGCGACGATGTCGCCGGCGGCAGCGTCGTCACGGTCGATACGCTCGGCGGCGTTCATCTCGAGGATGCGGCCGAGGCGCTCGCGCTGACCGTTGGAAGCGTTGACCACGTAGGAGCCGGACTCGGCACGGCCGGAGTAAACGCGGACGTAGGTGAGCTTACCGACGAACGGGTCGGTCATGATCTTGAAGACCAGGCCGGAGAAGGGCTCGTCGAAGGAAGGATGACGCTGGATCTCCTCGCCGGTGTCCGGATCGGTACCGGTGACGGCCTCGACGTCGAGCGGGCTGGGCAGGTAGTCGACGACAGCGTCGAGCAGCTCCTGAACGCCCTTGTTCTTGTAGGCGGAGCCCACAAAGACGAGGTTGAGCTCGTTGGCCAGAACGCCCTTGCGCAGAGCAGCCTTGAGCTCCTCGACGGTGAAGTCCTCCTCCATGAGGATCTTCTCCATGAGCTCGTCGTCAAAGCTGGCAGCAGCGTCGAGGAGCTCCTCGCGCTTGGTGGCAGCGATGTCGGCGAACTCAGCCGGGATCTCGTCCATCGGCTCGGGATAGGTCATGCCCTTGTCGTCGGCCTTGAAGTCCCAAGCAGTCATGGTGACGAGGTCGATGACGCCCCAGAAGTTGTCCTCGGCGCCCATCGGGACCTGAGCGGCCACGGCGTTGGCGTCGAGACGATCCTTCATGGTCTCGATAGCGTTGAAGAAGTCAGCGCCCACGCGGTCATACTTGTTGATGAAGGCGATGCGGGGGACGTTGAAGGTAGAAGCCTGACGCCAAACGGTCTCAGACTGGGGCTGAACGCCGGCAACGGCATCGAAGACGGCGACAGCGCCATCGAGGACGCGCAGGCAGCGCTCGACCTCGGCGGTGAAGTCAACGTGGCCCGGGGTGTCGATGATCTGGATGCGGTAGTCGGTACCGTCCTTCTTCCAGAAGCACGTAGTAGCAGCGGAGGTAATGGTTACGCCGCGCTCCTGCTCCTGAACCATCCAGTCCATGGTGGCAGCGCCCTCATGGACCTCACCGATCTTGTGGGTCTTACCGGTGTAGTAAAGAATACGCTCGGTCGTGGTGGTCTTACCAGCATCGATGTGAGCCATGATGCCGATGTTACGGGTATCGGAAAGCTTGTACTTAGGCTTAGCCATGTTAGTTCCTTACCTTAACTTACCAACGATAGTGAGAGAACGCGCGGTTGGCCTCGGCCATCTTGAAGACGTCCTCACGCTTCTTGACGGAAGCGCCCAGGCCGTTGGAAGCGTCGAGAATCTCGTTGGCGAGACGCTCGGCCATGGTCTTCTCCTTGCGAGCGCGGGAGAAGTTGACGATCCAGCGGATACCCAGAGCGGTGGAACGACGGGAGTTGACCTCCATCGGGACCTGATAGGTAGCGCCACCGACACGCTTGGGCTTAACCTCGAGCGTGGGCTTGACGTTGTCCATAGCCTTCTTGAAGGTAGCGAGAGCGTCGCCACCCTCGGACTTCTCGGCAACGATCTCGAAAGCGGTGTAAACGATGCGCTCAGCGGTGGCCTTCTTGCCGTCAAGAAGGACCTTGTTGATGAGCTGAGTCACCAGGCGGTTGTTGTAAACGGCGTCAGGCTGAACCTCACGACGATTAGCTGCTGCACGACGCGGCATGTGAAATCTCCTTAAGTGTCTACCGTGCGGCGCTTAGGCGGCACACGGCGAAAGTATCAAAACGTTATCTGGCTTATTTAGCCTTGGGGCGCTTAGCACCGTACTTGGAACGGGCCTGCATACGGTTCTGGACCGGAGCAGCGTCGTAGGCGCCACGGATGACGTGATAACGGACACCAGGGAGGTCACGGACACGACCGCCGCGGACGAGCACGATGGAGTGCTCCTGCAGGTTGTGGCCCTCACCCGGGATGTAAGCAGTAACTTCGATGCCGTTGACGAGGCGAACACGGGCAACCTTACGAAGAGCCGAGTTCGGCTTCTTGGGGCTCGTGGTGAAGACACGGGTGCACACGCCGCGCTTCTGGGAGTTGTGCTGCAGAGCAGCGTTCTTGGACTTCTTGGGCACGGAACGACGGCCCTGGCGAACCAGCTGGTTAATAGTAGGCAAAGCGTACTCCTTCTCGAATGATTCCAGCTTTCTGTAAAGTGCAACGGCTTGAATCGAGGGGTCAGCATCCCCCTACGAAACACGCAGTTCGATAGGATACGTGGCGTTAGCTGTGCCGTCAACAGACCACGCCGCCGGGCGTATCCCAAAATTGGCACATTTCCGCAAAGCCTACACAAAAGGGATCCCCTCCTGTGCGCATGGGCGGATTCCCGGGCCGGGCGGCCTGCGGTTTAAGTTTGCTGCTCTACAGTCCTGGCTCGCACGGAGGCCACATTAAGTGGCCTCCGGCTCGTGCGGAACTCGCGACAAACTTAAACCGCAGGCCGCCCGGCCCGGGAATCCGACGTGCTCGTCGGGGCAACGTTCCCTGCCAAAAAGGGACAGGTTTATTTTGGTCGGTTTTATCTGGGAAAACGCCACTCTTCACGGTGATCCGCATCCATTTGCTACGTTCTTCCGAGAATCAGACGAATAACGTCCAATCCACTCGTCCATATGACGCTAAAAAGGCCGCTTCCCCCCTTGGGGAGCGGCCCAGACTTTACGAATAAACGATGGTAAAGGGTACTTCTGTTTCGGTCTCTCCTGTTGATGTGTACCTCGTGCCCTCAAGGGTTACCGAGACCACTTGATCGACATTGATCAGTTTTGTCGGCACCGAGATGTTCTCTCCGCTATTGCGCGTCAGCGAGACATAGAAATTGTACGCGCCCGCAGTATCATCTTCGATAATCTGCTCCGATCCATCCTTGTAGGTAACGGTCAACTTTTTCGTGACTGCGTCAATGCCCAGATCATCGATGTGCGTCTGGATGGAAAACGGGCTGATCTCGAGAGGCGAGTCATCGGAGCGGAGTTCCTTTGTATCGACGTACGCTCCAACGCTAAACTCGGGCGTCGATGCCTCGAACGGCTTCGCATCCTCGCCTTCGCCCTCGGTCCACGAGATATTCCAGGTGACCGCATGTTGAAAACCTCGCTCGCGATCCATAGAAGCAAAGTACATCGTGCCATTAATGACCGTGTCGCTTGATGTGTCCTTATCAATGGTGCAGCGTGTGTCAGCCCATTCCTCGCCGAAGTTCATGCTGGGCGTGCCGATGCCTTGTTCTTCTTCACCATAGAGAACAAGTTCGCCAGTCTCTGCTGCCGGCTTGTAGTAGTTAACACCATTTGGATTGGATAGCGTAAACGTCACAGCACCGCAGCCGTTTTGGTCGATTGCCATCTCATGGATATCGAGCGTATAGCCGTTACCCTCGACGGACAGATTAACTTTCTGAACTGTGTCCTCCAGACTTTGGGGCGCGATGCCATCACCGAACTCTCTGGTGTAGGTATATTTAGTTCCCGATGAGCCTCCGTTGGTCCAGGTAATGGAATCCCCGTTGCCGTGGTTTCCCCAAGCTGAGGCAAAATAGCTGGAATTGACAACGGCGTAGGCGACCCCTCCGGTCGCCAGTACTCCGGCAAGGCATCCGATCACGGCAACATACAGAGGCTTCGCGTGACCCTTTCGGCGAAGCGGCTCACCAGCAGCGGCATAAAGAACACGGTCAGCAAGATCGCTATCGGCTTGGACGGACTCGAAGGCCTGCTTGATTTGATTGGATTTCACGGTCGCCCTCCTCTAGGATGAATTTGAGCTTCGATCGACCGCGAGCTAAACGCGTTCGAACGGTCGCGGCTGGCACATGCAGTAACTCGGCAATCTCTGAGGTCGAAAAGCCCAGATAGTAATAGAGCACGATGGGAACACGGAATCGCTCCGGAAGTCGCATAACGTCTGACAGGACCGCCTTGGTCTCCTCCTGCGCCGTCGAAAGCGAACCGGCCAGGTTCTCAATATCCTCCACGCGCCTCCACGGCTTTCGAAAGAGCGATTTGCATTCATTGATCGTGACTCGGATAAGCCATCGACGAAGATGCTCCCAACTCTCAAAGTTTCCATCGCTTTTAAGCAGCTTAAGAAAGACATCCTGGGCAACATCGTCGGCATCGGCACAATCGCGCAGGTACGTCAATGCGATCCGAAACACGACATCCCGGTGATCTTCGACCGCCTGTCTAAATGCCTGTTCTTCCATAATCACCTCCCGGTGACGTTAATGATTCTTGATGAGGCCCTCACCATAGATACGCTTTGACCGAACGGAATGTTTCAAATTCAAGCAGGAAAAACCTACCAAAATAAACCTGTCCCTTTTTGGCAAAAGAAATCCCCTTCTGTGCGCGGGGGCAGATTCCCGGAACGGGCCGCCCGCTGTTTAAGTTTGCTGCTCTACAGTCCTGGCTCGCACGGAGGCCACATTAAGTGGCCTCCGGCTCGTGCGGAACTCGCGACAAACTTAACCCCTGTGCCG
>DBFBEA010000064.1:0-8583 GCA_048248475.1 Collinsella sp.
GCTACATGTGGAAGCTTGAGTATTAGTTACGCGGTTTTACCAAACCGCGTAACGGCTCGACGCTGCGCGGTCCGCATTTGGGCAATCTGACGTTCAACTTCAAGGGCGCGACCAGAAGGTCAGCGCCCTTTCGTTTCACGTCACCTTGCCTCAAATGCGGCCCGCTCGCTGACTTATGCTCAACCAGCGGCGCCTTAGACGTTGGGGACGTTCTTAAATGACTAGTCATTCAGGAACGTCCCCAATGAGTATGTGGGGAAGCAGATTTTCCGCTCGCCGATTTGTGTCTTGAAAAATGTATATAACGACTATAACGTAGTATGAAACATATTGGAAACAATACCGAGGAGGCTGCGTTGAAGAAAAGCAATCTGGGCTATGTGCTGGTGCTGATCGCCGCGCTAATGTGGGGCACCATCGGAATCTTTGTTAACGGAATATCGGCCCTGGGTGTTTCGTCTCAGAGCATGGCGGCCTTTCGCCTGTTGTCGGGTGCCGTCTTAATGGCTCCGGTCTTGGCGTTCATGGGTTGCCAGGGAGGCGATCGTGAGGGAAAAGCATCGGGTCCCCTGGCACTGTTCAAGGCAAGTCCTAAAGAGCTTGTTCCCTGTGCGCTTCTTGGCATTATCGGCCTCGCCACCGCTAACACGCTTTATTACGAGTGCATGGGCGAGGTGGGCATGTCCACGGCCTCGGTGCTGCTCTACACCTCGCCGGTGTTTGGCGTCGTGCTCGGCCGCGTGCTTTATCGCGAGGACGTGACCCCCAACAAACTCGTCGCCATCGTCTTTAACATTGTGGGTTGCGTGCTCGCGGTGACGAGCGGCGACCTGTCTGGTTTCCATTTCTCGGCTTGGGGCGTCGTGTCGGGCGTGATCGCCGGACTTTGCGGTGCGCTACTGGCTGTGTTTAGTCGCATGGCCACCAAGACGCTGCATCCTCTGGCGGTGACGTTTTGGGGCTTTGTCTTTGGCGGATGCTTTATGGCAGTGCTTTCGGCTCCGTGGTCCGATGTGGCCGCGGCAATGTCCCCGCAGCTCATTCTGCTGTTCGCGGGCTTTGGCTTTATTCCGACGGCTCTTGCGTACATCTTCTATATGCAGGGCCTTTCGATGGATCTTGAGACGTCGAAGGTGCCGGTCGTGGCTTCGTTTGAAACCGTGGCGACCGTTTTGGTCGGTATTGGCATCTATGCCGAGCCCGCCGGCGCGATCAAAGTCCTGGGCATCGTGCTGGTGCTCGCGTCCATCCTGATCATGAACACCGATTTCTCCAAGCTGCGCAACAGTGCCTTTGTCGGCCATATCGTTGAGAGCATGACCTTTAAGCCCAACGCGTGGTGGACGGAGAAATCGCAGGACATGGATCTGTTCCGCGAGCGCACCGGCATCGCGCTGGAGCCCACCGTGCAGGAAAGCCCCTGGTACTTCGTGCGATAGGGGATTGGCGAGGCGTCTGATCTGGGGTTATCCAGTCAGCGCCGGCCAACCCAGCCCCAACGTTTCAAGTACGTTAAACCCGTCAACGGTCGATTTTCATCCGCGAACGGTCTTTATACTAATTAGCAATATCCGCAACGTATAAGACGTTATAATGACCATAACGAAAAGGAGGAGGCAAGATGAATCAGATCATTCTCGCATCTCATGGCGGCCTGGCCGCAGGCGCCAAAGACACGCTCGAGATGGTTCTCGGCGACGTGTCGAACGTCCACGTCGTGTCGCTTGCTCGTGACGACAAGGAGCCCATTACCAATAAGGTGGACGCCATGATCGCCACGTTCAACGCGGACGACACCGTTTATGTGCTGACCGATATGCTCGGCAGCTCGGTCAACAACAGCATGGTCGAGCTTTCCAAGAACGGCACGAAGTTCACGGTTGTCAGCGGTTTCAACATCCCGCTGGCGCTCACGCTCGCTATGAGCCCCGTCCCCGTCAAGGGTGCCGAGCTCGCAGCCCTCATCAATGAGGCCCGCACCGGTCTGACCAACCCCAACGCACCGGTCGAGGCCGCCGCGGCTCCCGCCAAGAAGGCCAAGGCGTCCCGTCACAGCTCCGGTCCCGCCAAGATCGTCCTCGCACGTCTTGACTACCGTCTGCTGCACGGCCAGGTCGTCTTTACCTGGACCACCAAGGTCCAGGCCGAGCGCATCATCGTCGTCGACAACGCTGCCGCCAACGATGACATCAAGAAGGGCGCTCTTAAGCTGGCCAAGCCCCAGGGCGTGCGCCTGAACGTCTTCACCGTCGAGCGTGCCCTCGCCAAGATGGACAAGCTCAACACCCTCGGCGAGCGCGTCATGTTCGTCTTTGGCAACACGGCCGAGATGCTGCAGTTCTGCCAGGGCTACAAGCTCGACGCCATCAACCTGGGCGCCACCGCCAACCACGACGGTGCCGATCAGGTCGGCGGCAAGGACAGTTCCGTCTTCCTCGACGCCAACCAGAAGGCCGACGTCAACCAGCTGCTCGACATGGGCATCAAGCTCTATGTCCAGCAGACCCCTACGTATCAGAGCGTCGACATCGACGCCAAGCTGTAATCAACCAGGCTTTTGCCTGACTGAAAGGAGAAGGGTATGAATACGTTCATCAGTGCGGTGCTCGTCGGCCTCGTCGGCGTGTTCTGCATGTGGGACTCCCGCCTGCTCGGTCGTCTTAACTTCGAGCAGCCCCTCGTTGGCGCTACGCTCGTCGGTCTGCTGCTGGGCGATGTGCCCACCGGTCTTGCCGTCGGTGCCGCCGTCGAGCTCGTGTCCATGGGCCTGGTGCAGGTCGGCGCCGCCGTTCCGCCCGATATGGTCCTGGGCGGCATCGTGGCCGCTGCCTTTGCGTGCCTGACCGATGCTTCCGCCGAGACCGCCATGACGATCGCCATCCCGGTCGCCGTCCTGGGTCAGCTTCTCGGCATCGTGTTCCGTTCCATTATCGCCGCCCTCACCCATGTGGCAGATAGCGCGATCGATAACGGAAAGTTCAAGACCGCCTACCGCATGCACATCTGCGCCGGCTCCGGTCTGTACGCTGTCATGTACTTCCTGCCGATCTTCCTCGCCGTCTTTGTTGGCACCGACCTGGTTCAGGCCATCGTCAACATGGTTCCCGAGTGGCTGTCCACCGGTCTTAACGTTTCGACCAAGATCATGACCGCCTACGGCTTGGCCCTGCTGCTCACCATGATGATCAAGAAGGGTATGACTCCGTTCCTGTTCATCGGTTTCCTGCTCGCCGCTTACCTCAACCTGTCCGTCATCGCGGTCGCTCTGATCGGTGTGTGCCTGGCTGTCGTCTTCATGGGCTTCAAGTTCAACGGTTCCCATGCAGTCGCCGGTGTCGATTCCGACTACGATCCGCTCGAAGACGACGAAGACTAAGGAGGAACACACTATGGCAACCGCAACCAAGGACGTGTCCCTGAACAAGAAGGTCAGCCAGTTCTTCTGGCGCTCCTGGGCCATCCAGGCCTCTTGGAACTACGAGCGTCAGATGAACATGGGCTTCCTCTACGGCATGGTTCCCACGCTCGATCGCCTCTATCCGGACGAGTCCGACCCCAAGCAGCTCGCTGCTAAGAAAGAGGCTTACCACCGTCACATGGCGTTCTACAACTGCACCCCGCAGACGAGCGCTTTCATCCTGGGCCTCTCCGCCTCCATGGAGGAGGAGTACGCCAAGGATCCCGAGAACTTCGATCCCGATTCGATCAACGCGGTCAAGACCTCCCTCATGGGCCCGCTTTCCGGCATTGGTGACTCCTTCTTCCAGGGCACCATCCGCGTTATCGCTTTTGGTCTGGGCGTTCAGCTGGCCCAGCAGGGCTCCATCATGGGCCCGATCCTGGCCATGCTCATCTCCATTGTCCCCTCCGTGCTGATCACCTGGTTCGCAGCCAAGATGGGCTATCAGGGCGGCCACGAGTACCTGAGCAAGCTTCAGGGCGGCGACCTCATGGAGAAGCTCATGTATGTCTGCGGCATCGTGGGCCTTATGTCCGTGGGCGGCATGATCGCCACGCTGATCGGCGCCACCACCCCGCTGCAGTTCGCTGAGGGCACCGTTGTTATCCAGGACATCCTGGACGGCATGATGCCCCAGATGATCTCCCTCGGCCTCACCGGCCTTATGTACTGGCTCATCAAGAAGAACGTCAACACCGGTTGGCTTCTCGTGATCGCCATCGTGGGCGGCATCGCCCTCTCCGCGGCCGGCATCCTGGCCTAGTCGCGACCAAGCGCCTAACCGCTTTCCCCCGGGGGCCTGCCTGACATCCCATACCCCAGGCAGGCTCCCATCCCTAAATGTGTCAAAGGGACAGTTCCTTTGACACATCCTCAACGGGCCGGCGACTCGGTCCAAATCACGGTAACCCTGCGAGCGCCCGGCAATGTGGCGCCGCAAAAAATCGAAAGGAATGTGTCAGATGTACGAGATCGACCTTAACCTCCCTAAGCAGATCGTCGCTGACGTCCTGTCCAACCACGAGATCCACAGCGTCGCTTTCGTCGGCTGCGGTGCTTCCATGTCCGACCTTTACCCCGCCAAGTACTTCCTGGCCAACAACACGGACAAGCTGAACGTTCAGATCTTCACCGCTAACGAGTTCAACTACGACACGCCCTCCTGGGTCAACGAGCACACCTTCGTGATCACCTGCTCCCTCGGTGGCTCCACGCCCGAGACCGTCGAGGCCAACAAGACCGCCAAGAAGCACAACTGCCCGGTCGTCTCCCTCACCAACAAGGCTGGCTCCGCTCTGACCGTCGACGCCGACCACGTCATCGTTCACGGCTTCCACGCCAACTACGCAGCCAAGTGCGAGAAGCCCGGCTATGCCATCGCTCTTGCTCTCGAGATCCTTCAGCAGACCGAGGGCTATGACCACTACGAGGACATGATCACCGGCCTCACCAACGTCTTCGACCTCTGCGAGAACGCCGCTCAGCACTGCAAGAAGCTCGCCAAGAAGTTCGCCGAGGACTTCAAGGACGACAAGATGATCTACTTCATGGCCTCCGGTGCCTCCGAGAAGATGGCTTATTCTCACGCCGCCTTCCTGTTCACCGAGATGCAGTGGATCGACGCCGCCGCCTACAACACCGGCGAGTACTTCCACGGCCCGTTCGAGGTTTCCACCGAGGGCAAGCCTTACGTCTTCTTCATGTCCGATGGCGCTACCCGTCCGATGGACGCCCGCGCCCTCACCTTCCTTGAGCGCATGGGTGCCAAGGTCGCTCTGATCGACTCCAAGGACTACGGCCTGGCCGACGCCGTGCCCGCGAGCGTCATCACCTACTTCAACCCGCTGCTGCACCTCGCCGTTATGCGCGAGTACGGCAACCAGATCGCCGAGGCCCGTCAGCATCCGCTGACCATGCGTCGCTACATGTGGAAGCTTTCCTACTAATCACAAGTAAGTAGACCTTACGGGTTGATTGAGAGGGGATGGGGTTTGCGCCCCATCCCCTTTTTTGCTCTGGGGAGGGCGTGTCTGTCGCGTCGCAAATCCCAGATAAAACCTACCAAAATAAACCTGTCCCTTTTTGGCAGGTGGGAGGAGATGCGTATGATCAAGGCAGTGCTGTTTGACATGGACGGCGTGCTGGTCGATACCGAGTGGTTCTACAACCGTCGTCGCGTGGCGTTTATGGAGGAGAAGGGCTTTCACTTTGACGAGATCCCCGATCTTTCGGGGTCTAACGAGCCCGCCATTTGGAAGTCGCTGGTACCTGACGATGTTGAGCTGCGCGAGCGCCTGCGCGTGGAGTACAAGCAGGTCTACAGCCCAGACCATCCCGTTCCGTATGCCGAGCTGCTCAACGAGCAGACGGAGCCGGTGATGCGCAAGCTGCACGAGCGCGGCGTGAAGTGCGCCATCGCAAGCTCGTCCTATCGCGAGCTCATTGACGAGCTGGTGGGGATTGCCGGTATCGCCGACGTGCTGGACTACACCATCAGCGGTCACGAGTGCAGTGCGTTTAAGCCCGACCCCGAGATCTACCTGCGTGCCATGGAGGCGCTGGGTGTGGAGCCTACCGAGTGCCTGGTTATCGAGGATTCGCCTTTAGGAATCGAGGCTGGCAAACGTTCCGGCGCCCGCGTCCTGGCGCTGCGTCCGCACGAGGGCGTCAACCTGGACCAGTCCGCCGCCGACGTTGTCATCGACAACCTGACCGACATCCTATCTGCCATTTAGGGACAGGTTTATTTTGGCAGGTTTTATCTGGGCAAACGTCGAATTCGCCGTGAAGGGATCGCTCTCTTCACGGCGTTTTTCTTTTGAGCGGCCTCACGGTCCTTCTAATGGTTGTCGAGAGAGGGTGAATTGAAGCGCCCCCGCACGCTCCATGCTACAATCGCGGGCATGCCCCACAACTACATCTGCCTTCGAAAGGAGCTTCCGTGGCGAACGCCATCGATCAGTTCACGGACCGAGTGCTCGTGCTCGGCCGCCTCACCATCGTCCGCCGCGCCATTACTGCCGTGGCGGTCACCATTTCCGCCGTTCTCCAGACATTCCTGATCCAGGCGTTCATTCAGCCCGCCGACCTGCTTCCGAGCGGTCTCACCGGCGTCGCGGTCCTGCTCGATCGCGTTACTTCGCTGGGCGGCGTTCACATCGACATCTCACTCGGTATGCTCGCGCTCAACATCCCCGTGGCACTCCTATGTTGGAGCGGCATTAGCAAGCGCTTTGTCATCTTCTCGATGATGCAGGTCATGCTCTCATCGCTGTTTCTCAACATCTTTCACTTCGCTCCGTTTTTGGGCGACAAGATCATGCTCATCATTTTTGGCGGCGTGGTCTCGGGTCTGGGCGCTGCCATCGCGCTAAAGTCCGGCGCATCCACCGGCGGCACCGACTTTATCGCGCTGTGGGTTTCCAACCACACGGGCAAGACCATCTGGGGCGTCATCTTTGGTTTCAACTGCTTTATCCTGGCGATCTTTGGCTTTATGTTTGGCTGGGACAAGGCGGCGTATTCCATCGTGTTCCAGTTTATTTCGACCAAGACCATCGACAGTTTCTATCGTCGCTACGATCGCGTGACGCTGCAGATCACGACGCGTAAGGCAGACGAGGTCATGACTGCCTACGTAAACCATTTTCAGCACGGCATTAGCTGCGCCGAGGTCGTCGGCGGATACAGCCGCGAAAAGATGTACCTGCTGAACACCGTTGTCTCGACCTACGAGAGCCAGGACATTATCAAGCTGGTGTGCGATGTTGACCCCGGCGCCGTGATCAACGTGTTCCACACGCTCAACTTTGTGGGCGGCTGGTGGGGCGGTCATGTCGACGAGCCCATGCCCACGGCCGTTCCCGATCCCGACAAGCCCGCACGCATGGCCAGCAGGCAGGCGCGCCTCAGCGAGCAGGACAGCCTGCAGCAGGACGACGGCAGGTAGAGTGTTGGCATTTTGCCGGCACGGCGCAATCCTGTCCGCTTGAGCCTCCCGAAAGCCTCGCTGCTTTCGGGAGGCCTTCGTTTGCCCAGATAAAACCTACCAAAATGAAGCTGTCGCTTTTGGTAGGGAGGGTGTATCGTTTTATCATTATGAGGTAACATGAAACTAGACGTTATATACGTATTAGTTATTTCGATATTTCGATAAGAGTGATTAGATATGCCTGCGCCCAAAAATGCACCGCTTTACCAGCAGATTTATGACGAAATCAAAGATGCGATCGAGAAAGGTGTTTATGCACCCAAGGAGCGTATTCCGTCCGAGCTTGAGCTAGCCGAGCAGTACGACGTGAGCCGAATTACGGTGCGTCGCGCCGTCGAGGAGTTGTGCTCCGATGGCTACCTGGTTAAGCAGCAGGGCCGCGGCACCTTTGTTTCCACGCCGCACATCAATCGTCAGTTCCATGCCTCGACGCTGCAGACGTTTACCGCGCTGTGTGCCGGCAACGGCATGAAGGCCGGTGCGCACGTGGTCGATCGCCAGATCGTTCCGGCGCGCCAAAACGAGATGGAGTTCTTTGGTCTGCAGAAGGATGCGCTGCTACTGCATATCAAGCGCGTGCGTACGGCCGACGGCGAGCCCATCTTTGAGGAGAACATCTTTGTGCCGTTTGACGCCTACCGTGAGCTGTTGACGGCCGATCTTGAGGACAAGTCGATTTTTGCCGAGGTCGAGCGTGTTGGCGGAACGCCGATTGTCTCGGTTGGCTACCGTACGGTCGAGGCCGTTCGAGCTAACGCCGAGCAGGCGGCCGAGCTGGGCATTGCTCCGCACGATCCGCTGCTCAACCTGCGTGCCGGCTTTACCGGTCCCAATGGCGAGCCGGTCCTGATGGGTAAGCAGTACTACGTGGGATCGCGCTACGTCATGGTCATGTAGGGTTGGGTCCGCCGTTCTGACGAACGGCGGACCGGTCGACGCTGCAAACGCCCCTAAGCGGCAATCTGACGTTCAATCGTCGGTCGCGTACCCAAAGTACGCTTCCCTCCTCTTTCACGTCACCTTGCTCGCTTAGGGGCGTTTTCGCTCATATGACCCAATCCGCTGTCAAGAGCCACAATGGCCCCGCCGACCGCTTGCAATCGGTCGGCGGGGCCTGCCGTTGAACCCGTCC